>DYRK01000225.1 GCA_020718785.1 Desulfatirhabdium butyrativorans
ATTTATACAAATTACCGCTCCATCGTATCATACAAAGACCCTTTCCACTTCTCATTTTCCATTCCGTCAGCTTCATTCTGAAAGATGTCAATCCATTTCTGATGCTTGGACAGCAGTTTTCTCTGTGCGTCAAGAGAATACAGAATCTCAAGAGCAGATGTCAGATAAGTTTTTGCCTGAGTAACCTGATGATTCCGCTTGCATATTTTCCCGGCTTTATAATACGTCACTACCAATCCCAGACAGGTATTGTAGGAATTCGGATTCATGTCCGACAATTCTTTTCCCAGCCGGATACGTTCCGTATAGCATCGGAATGCCTTGTCTGTCTCGCCTCTGGTTTCATATATTCCGCCGAGTCTTGATAAGCATACTCCGTAGTCATAGTTTTTGATATTCAATATCCTGAATATTTCCACAGCGATTTCTGATGAAATCTCGTAAAATATAAGACCGCTGTCTTTTTTATGAAACCGTTCTGCTGATCTTCTGAAAAAAATTTTCTCTATGCCCTGAATATATCTCAGATTCTCCTGATCTGAAACCAAAAGCCTCAGTCTTTCTTCGTAATACAGCGCCTTTTCTTTCTGTTTCAGAGAATCCCAGCCGCTTTTTATGCCTTCCTCCAGTTCGTCAAAAACAGCATTTTCAAAAACACGGGCATAGCGGGAAGGATTGACAGTCACGGAAAGCCTTGTCATTTCAGGTAGCTGCTTTTCCGCCCAGAGACGGTTCATCATCAGAGTGACCGCGTTATTATATATCTCAAAATCGCTTTCCGTGTTCAGGAGTTTCTCAAGCACTTCTTTCGACGGTTCGCCGTAATCGCTGAGGAAAAAGCGGTACATGGCATATTCATGGAATTTCTGATGAGTAAACGCGATCACTTCTTCGGGAATATCTCCGGCCGCATATCTCAGCCGTCTTTCGAGAACGCCTTCGGAAACGAGCTTTTCCAAAGGATCACTGTAAAATCCTTCGGTTTTCCGTGCTTTATGATACACGCTGATGATCTCGGCGACAATTTCTGCTTCTGTTTCCCTGCTTCTGCTTTCCTCTGCGGTTTTCCGGCAAAGAGCATGCAGGAAATTTCTGACTTCGCGGTCTTCGGCAAGCAGGTGATAATAAGCCTCGAACAGCCGCTCACCGTCGGCAACTACCACTGTATCCTCTTTCCCGCTTTTTTCCAGAAGACTGAGACAGCATCTGAGCAGCAGAGGATTTCTCAGATGCTGAAGCTTGTCATTGAGTATTGCCTCGTCAGGCGGTTTCCGGCTCAGTACAGGACAGACGGTTTTATCCCGGGTGTATTTGAAAAAAGCGATACGCGCTTCTTCGGCAGTAAGAGGAGAAATTTCTGCGACAGGGGTCTGTTTTCCTTCCTGTCCCTCTGCGGGAACCTGAAAATAAAGAATCTCATTTTTAAACAGAGGTTCTTCGGCTCCCCTGTCCGGGCGCAGTGCATCTGATTTATCGGAACCGAGCGTGAAGATAATCTTCAGCCACCTGTATTTTATTCTTTTATGCTCTGAATCATATACCGCGTTCACCATAGCGTCCGTTTCGGCAAAAAGCTCTCCCGGCGTACAGGTTCCGCTTTCGGCATCAATAAACAGGACAATTCGGGGTTCATAGTCTGCCGGATCGGTGTCGGAAATAAGGAACACTTTCAGAAGAATCTCATGGAGTTTTGCAAAAAATGTTTCTATGCTGCTGCTGTCTTCTCCGATTTTCAGGCGGAATTTTTCACAGATAAGACAAAACAGAGGATTTGCAAGTTTGTCTGTTTTTTTAATATCTCTCGGGTTGATAAACACAGGGATAAGCTTTTCATCGGATAACATCTGATACACGCGGTCTGCCATCAGCGCGCTTTTGCCTATGCCTGAAATTCCAGTGAGACATAATGCGGTTTTGTCGGAGAGCAGAAAATCGGCGATGATCTTTTCTGTTTCCTTTCTTCGGGCATGACAGTCGGGAAAATATATTTTATTGAGATAGCCGTTTTCCAGCGTTTCACGGGAAGCCTGAACTGCAAGGGCTTTGAAACCCGCGTAATTCGTCCGGGACATATCGTTGTCCGGCATCGTCATTTTTTTTTTCATCAGGGTTTTTATGCTCTGATATCCTTCTTTGCTGCGGAGCCTGAACCCCGTATTCCCGGTATAAATGGCAGCGTTGCCGCTGATATGCCCGAAGGTGAATTCTCTTTCCTGATTCCAAAGTTTTTCCACTCTGAGAATAAAAGGATACAGAGGATAAAGCCCGTTCTGATACTTGTCAAAGATAAAAAAGCGGCTTTCCCTGATATATTCATCCATATCTTTCAAGGCAATCTCGACGGTCTTATCTCCTTTTCCGTGAAGAATCTGAAACTGATTTTTCTCAATATGGCAGATATACATATATCTCTCTCCGTTCAGGAAACGCATGGCTTTGAGAATCGTCATCATAATATCCAAGTAAAACGACCATATTTTCTCATAATCCGATTCGTCCAGACGGTTCAGATCATAATGAACGGCGTTTCTCAGATCAATACCGGCCTGAAGTACCGAAGACTCCCGGAAATCCGGAGTTCTGATTCCTCCCTTTATGGCAGCGGTGTATCCCCTCAGCCTATCTGAGAGCATGTCTGTCCTTTCCTCGAATTCCTCGATATAAAAGCTTCTGTTTTTTTTATTCCGCTTATAATAGTCGCTGACATGCACGACTATATCTTTCCACGTGGAATCCGTGGGCAGTACAAGCCGGGAAAGTATCTGCCGAATCGGTCCCCACGGAGCCGCGTCATCGTCTCTGAGATAATAGCTGACACAGATTATCGCCAGAAAACGGACTGTGGAGTGAAACATATCTTTCAGGCACGCGCATTTCTCACTGTAAGCCGCTGTCTGGGAAAAAAGCGTCGGAAGTTTCTCCGAGACAAAGGTCGGATAAGTCCGAACCATATAACCGGCTAAAAGTCCGATTTCTTCCGGTCTTTTAAAATGAAAGTTCTCCCGATTTTCCAAACCTTTCTTTCCTCCCATGTAAATCATCATAAGTTACTGATTTTACGTTCCCGACTTTTTCGGATTTTCATCCGGTGCATACCCGACTGAAAGGCGGGGGAACGCTCCTTTGACTTAATCTATTCTTTCCACCGTCATAATCTGCGCTTTTAAAATCCGCCGTAAAACGGTTTTGCAAACCGTTTCTCCGCAAAAACGATTTACAAAATCGTTTTACTGTTATACTGCTCCTCGGCATAATTTGCGCTTTTAAAATCCGCCGTAAAACGGTTTTGCAAACCGTTTTGCCGATAAAACGGCTTGCAAAGCCGTTTTACAGAAGCGCAGATTATGCCGGCGGGCAGTATAATATCCGGCGGACAGTATCGGCGATTTCTTTTACGGGAGCAGGTTTCATGAGCAGTTCCCGGATTCCAACTTCTCTGATCTTTTTCTCTGTGACGCGTTCGCTGAAACCGGTACACAGAAGAATCGGAATATCCGGGCGGATACGCATCAGTTCTTCGGACAGTTCCAGTCCTGTCATATTCGGCATAGTCATGTCTGTAATCACCAGGTCAAAGCTTTGCGGGCTGCTGCGGAATGTCTCCAATGCTTCCAAAGAAGATGTCCGGGCAGAAACCGTGTAGCCGAGATGTTCCAGCACGTAAGTCATCATCTCGACAATCTGAATCTCGTCATCTGCCAGCAGAATCCTTTCTTTGCCCCCTGAGACAGGTTTATCTGATACTGTAGCCGTGCCACGGGCTTTATCTTCGATCAGAGGCAGATAAATATGAAAAACAGAGCCTTTGTCTGGTTCGCTGTAAACCGCGATATGTCCTTTATGACTTCTGACAATTCCGTGGACCAGAGAAAGCCCCAGTCCCGTACCTTTGCCGATTTCTTTGGTGGTGAAATAGGGATCGAAAATCCGTTCCATGAGTTTGCTGTCCATGCCATGGCCCGTATCGCTTATGCTGAGTTCCAGATAAGCTCCCGGTTTCATATCGGGATAGCTGAGACTGTCCTGAGGCACGAACGCTGTTTCCTTCAGTCTCACTTCCAATGTTCCGCCTTTTTCACTCATGGACTGATAGGCATTGATGCAGAGATTCATCATAACCTGATGAATCTGCCCCGGGTCCGCAAGCACCGGTCTGCATGTATTGTCAATATGCTGACACACTTCCACGGTTGACGGCAGAGTTGCCCTGAGAAACTGCAGCGATTCTCTGATGATATGCTGAAGGCTCACGGCTGTCCGCTCGCTGTCGCCCTGACGGGTGAACGACAGAATCTGTCTGACCAATTCTTTTGCCCGAAAAGATGCTTTCAGCACCTGTTCGAGATTTGATCTGGCCTGGCTGTCCTGAGGCAGGTCGTCGAGAGTCATTTCGGAATAGCCGATGATGGGATACAAAATATTGTTGAAATCATGGGCAATGCCTCCTGCCAAAGCTCCGACAGCCTCCATTTTCTGAGCCTGACGGAGCCGGATGCGGAGTTTTTCCTGTTCCTCAATATCATGGACAATAGAGAAAAGCAGGGTCTGTCCATTGATATTCAAGGGCGTGGAATGGACTTCAACAGTCCGTATCTCTCCGTTTTTCAGCCGGTGGGGAAAGACAAAAGCCTTTTTTTCGCTGAGTCTGACAGACTGTATTTCCTTGCGTATCTGTTCTTCAGGGAGCATATTGATCTCCGTGATTTTCATAGACCTCAGTTCGGAAACAGAATAGCCGTAAAAAACTGACGAGGCTGTGTTTGCATTCACGATAGAACCGGTTTCCGGCGAGATCATCAACATGACTGCGCTGTTTTGTTCGAATATGCTTCGAAATTGAGCCTCGCTTTCCCGCAGTTTCCGGTTCAGTTCTTTTTTTTCATAAGAATTCATTATTGCAAAATGCAGAACTTCGGCAGATACCGGTTTTTTTATATAATTATCCGCGCCCAGCCGCAGCGCGTCAACAGCATTGTCGAAATCTCCGTGTCCCGTGAGAACAAGAGTCCGAATATCTCTTTGAAGTTCATTTGTCTTTTTCATCAGTTCGATGCCGTTCATTCCGGGCATCCGGATATCGCTGACCAGCACGTCAATATCTTCTCTTTCCAGCACAGGCAGTGCCTCTGCTCCCGAATACGCGGTAAAAATACAGTAGTTGTCCCATTGCGCTTCAAGGATATTTTTCAGCTTGTCGCACAGTTCGGTCTCGTCGTCCACAATCAGTACGCCGGTTTTTCTCATTTCAAATCTCCTCGGTGCAAAGCAGAACAAGCATTCTGCCTGCTGCCGGAATGCCTGCCATCGTTTTTTCTCCTGTAATCGTTTTTTTATAAATCAGGCGGATGCCAACCTGCACTCACCCAACGCCGTCGGGCATTTACCACGGTCGGATTGTTCATTTTCAATGCCTCGACTGTGGCCCGACCGCATGGCGTCAACCCTGTTATTTTTGTTTTACTTTCATCCCAGCAAAAGTGATCCTTCCAATTCTGACGGACAGGATGGAATAAGATCACCATATCCTTAGTCAGCGGATCTGTCCATGTCTGATTTGCTCCCTTGAAGACATTGCAGGAAAAACAGGCCAGACACAAATTATCGGGAGTCGTAGTTCCTCCGGCTGATTCGGGTATAATGTGGTCAACGTGCATTTTCAGACCGCAGTTATCCTCATCGGTCAGGCAGTAAACACATCGTTTCTTATCACGCGCTGCAAGCATGGCGCGTAATTCAGGGGAAACAGGCATCTTAATGTTCAATCGCTTTTGAAAACAATATGACCGCGTTGAGCCAGAAGACGCCGCGCCTCTGCCTTGCATAACATCATCTGCTGCGCCTTATCCATGAGTCTGTCCAATTCTGACTGCTCGCTTTCCGTCAAAGCCCGATGTTTTTGATATTCTGACAACTCTTCCAAGCGTATCTGCAAAGAGTCTTTCATTACCGCATTGGCAGTTTTCCAAAGCTGAATATCATTTAACAATAACAAGTTTGCCAGATTTGAACGAAGATTCGGGGGAATATCCGATTCGAATGCAGGTAACAAAAGAATAATCATCTGCTTTATCACTTCCTCGGAACTGAGGGAAACTGCCTGAGCCGTCATTCGGATACGATCAGCGACCGAATTCGGCAAAGTTAAGGTTATTGTCTGTTCATTCATTTTTTTTCTTTCTTATAATCAGCAGATCGAAAAACTTCAATCCGGAGTGCGATTTTTTGCACATCATCCGCAGGGTGCAAAAAACCGCTGCGCTCTATTTTTGCACTCCGGAAATTTTCGATCTGAGCTTGCAAAAAACCGCTGCGCTCTATTTTTGCACTCCGGAAATTTTCGATCTGAGCTTGCAAAAAACCGTTGCGCTCTATTTTTGCACTCCGGAAATTTTCGATCTGAGCTTGCAAAAAACCGTTGCGCTCTATTTTTGCACTCCGGAAATTTTCGATCTGAGCTTGCAAAAAATCGCTACGCTCTATTTTTGCACTCCGGAAATTTTCGATCTGCTGTGTGTCATTTGATAAAGATAATGACTCGCATGGTCGTTCCCGAACCTTTTTCACTTTCGATCTCCAGTCTGCCCTTGAATTCTCTGATAATGCCGTGAACAATGGACAAACCCAGTCCCGTGCCTTCACCCACTTCTTTTGTGGTAAAAAACGGCTCCGCACATCGCTCTTTTTCCTCGGGACTCATGCCGATGCCGTTATCCCTGACTTCAAAGACAACCGTATGGTCAATTTTATCATAAAATAAACATAATGCAATCTTTTTCCGGTAGTCTCCGCCAGGTTCCGATTCTGCGCGTTTATTCACGGCATAGCGGGCATTGGAGAGAAAATTCACCGCAATCTGCTCGAACCGCTGAGAATTGACAAAAACCTCCGGCAGGTTTTCTTCATAATGCGTTTCAAGTTCTATCCC
The DNA here is from genome assembly GCA_020718785.1 of Desulfatirhabdium butyrativorans. Classification (GTDB taxonomy): domain Bacteria; phylum Desulfobacterota; class Desulfobacteria; order Desulfobacterales; family DYRK01; genus DYRK01. The sequence goes on from DYRK01000225.1 coordinate 6,926, forward strand.
ATGTTTGCGGAATTGTTCTTTAAAAAAAATCAGACTGTTGTTCACCGGTTCCGAGAGACGGGTCATCGCACATTCCCCTCGGTCTGTTCTTGCAAATCTCCGCATAAATTCGATAATATCGGCTGCCCGGTCAACAGACCGCATCACCGAATTCAAGTCTTTTTCAAACAAAGGCCGAAGAAAACCCGCTTTTTTCAAAGAAAATTTCAGCGATTCCGCATCCAGCCGGATTATTGCCAGAGGCTGATTCAGTTCATGGGCAATTCCGGCTGCCATTTCCCCGAGCGCGGAAAGTCGGTCTGCATGAACGAGCTGAGCCTGTTTTTTCTGCAATGCGGATTCCATTTCCACGCGCTCCGTAATATCCTGAAGCGTCCTGTTTACCAGAACCGGATTGCCGGATTTATTATTTCTGATTCTGCCTACAGAATACCCGACGCGGATTTTTCCGTCTTTCCGGATATAACGGAATTGAAGCGCATATTCTTTTTTATCGGCAAGGGAATCTTCTATGGTCCGAATCACACGGTCCCGATCTTCCGGATGAATAAGTTTTTTGAAATTTTCATACAGGCAGGGAATTTCACCGGGTTCATAGCCCAGCAGCCGATAATATTCGTCGGACCAGTAAACTTCCCCGGTCTGCATATTCCTTTCGCAGCTTCCGATACGGGCAACCCGCTGGGCTTCGTTGAGCCGGTCTTCACTCTTTTCCAATGCGATATGGGATCGTATCCGCTCTTGGATTTCTCGTTTCAGTTGCCGGTTGAATTCATGGAGTCCTTTGGTCCGCTCCGACACCATCCGGCGGAGTATCATTATCCAGACAAAGCCGGCACCGGTGAGAATGAACGCAATTATCAGACCCTTGACAAGCCTCTGTTGCAGCAATTTTGATTTTTTTTCTCTTATGTGTGCCGAATTGAAAATAAAGGCATCAATATCCAGCCTGTTTCTGACCAAGCCGGCTTCTTTCAGGTGACGATACATCTTTTCCCAGCGTTCAGGATTGACATGACCGAGCTGAATCAGCGGATAGAAGGTCAGAGATCGGACAGCTTCTGCCTGATAGCGGCTGAACAGTTCCACATTCGAATAGGTGTTGTATCTTGACAGTTCCGAGGTGATTCGTCCGGAAATTTCATTGACGTGAGCAAGGGCATATTCCCAGCCTTTCAGACTGGCATCAATAAATTTCTGTACCTTTTCCGGCTGAGACTCAGTCAACTGCTGACGGGTAAAAATCGAATCTCCGTAAAAATCAATGCCGTAGTCCGCGGGACAGAGCCTTTCCAGTTTTACTCCGCTGGTATATTGAGAATAAGGAATGCTGATTTTATAGCCCGGCATCACATCCACCCGTTTTTCCAGAAGATGATTGAATCCCGGTTCATGCGGGTAGGACTTCACCCGCGCAGGATCAATCCCCTGAGATCGGAGCATTGCCTGCATTTCAACATCAATCAGGTCATTTACATTACGGGCAACGCGTAAACGCAGCAGGTCTTTCGGAGAATTCAAGCCTGTTCCTTCGAGCGCGTAGAGTTCTGCCGCGCTTTGCTGAAAAATGACAGCCAGCACGACCAGCGGAACGCCCTTATCCCTTGCGATGAGAATATCCGCCGCGCCGATGCCGAAATCGGCGCGCCCTTCTCCGACTTCGTTTACCGCGCTCAGAATTTTGCCGTCAGGCTGAATAGCGGAGCGTATTTCCACATCCAAGCCGGCATCGGCATAATAACCCTGCCATTTTGCGGCATAATAGCCTGCGAACTGGAACTGATTATCCCAGCGGAGTTGCAGAGAAAATTTGTCTGCAGCAGCCGCGGACTTGCTGAGAAAAGAAAATACAGCTAAACAAAGTAATAAGAGGCAGTTTTTTCTTATGTGCATAAAAAATCATTTTCCTCGTTCCCAAGCCCCGGCTTGGGAACGCGTCTGCGCCCGAAGCCCCGGC
>DYRK01000942.1 GCA_020718785.1 Desulfatirhabdium butyrativorans
GGGGAGGCTCCCCGGCTTCCCGTGACGGGAGACGGACCGAAGCCGGGGCTTCGGGAGCAGATGCGTTCCCAAGCCGGGGCTTGGGAACGAGGAAATCAATTATTTTTTATGTCGAACTCACGTTAATTCCGGATATCAGACAACTGAATCAAAGTCAAGAAAATATTGCACTGTCCGGAATGGTTAAGTTTTTTTATATTCTTCTCTCGTTCCCAAGCCCCTGCTTGGGAACGCACCAGCCGGGGGAGGCTCCCCGGCTTCCCGTGACGGGAGACGGACCGAAGCCGGGGCTTCGGGAGCAGATGCGTTCCCAAGCCGGGGCTTGGGAACGAGGAAATCAATTATTTTTTATGTCGAACTCACGTTAATTCCGGATATCAGACAACTGAATCAAAGTCAAGAAAATATTGCACTGTCCGGAATGGTTAAGTTTTTTTATATCAGGGATAATTTTTTTTCGAGGAAAGGTCTTTGCTCCCGATCAATGTGACCAATTCCCCGACAATCGCTTTCATGTGTTCTGTCTGGCTTCCGATGTCCTCAATCGCAGACGCGGTCTCTTCAGAACCCGCGGCAGATTCCTGTGTCACTTTGTTGATCTCGCTCATAGCTTTGGAGATATAGCCGATTCCGTGTTCCTGATCCTGAGAGAACGCGGCAACTTTGCCCAGAAGGTCTCCCACTTTTTCAGCGCCTTGCCTTACTTTTGCAAAGGATTCGGCTGTTTTATAGACCATTTCTGTTCCCTTTCTGGTTTTTTCAACCGAGGATTCTATCAGAGCCGCGGTGCTGCCTGCCGCGTTTCTTGAGCGCATTGCCAGATTTCTCACTTCCTGGGCAACCACGGCAAAACCGAGTCCTGCATTGCCGGCACGCGCTGCTTCCACCGCGGCATTCAGAGCAAGCAGGTTGATCTGGAAAGCGATTTCTTCTATAGTTTTGATTACCTTTCGGGTTTCCTCGCTTGTTTCTGCAATTTCAGCGATTGAAGCGGTCAGTTCTTTCATGGAAACCGAGGAATCCGCGACCACCAGCGAGGTCCCGACCATCAACTGATTGGCTTGGGTGACATTTTTCATATTCTCCTGAATGGCTGAGGCGATCTCTTCAAGAGAAGATGATGTTTCTTCCACAGCCGAAGCCTGTTCCGATGATCCTGCGGCCAATTGCCGTCCCACAGCCCTGAGCCTTTCGGAAGCCATGCTGACTTCATTCCCCACGGTATTGAGGGTTCTGATGACCTCGGATATTGGTTTTATAAAAAACAGATTGACAATAAACAAAAGGATGGATACCAGACAGACGCTCATCACAATCACCCGGACCGCCATGAAAACAATCAGTTTTCTGAGCGATTCTTCCATAAACCGGGTTGAAAAATAAACTTCTGCGGTTCCGACAGGTTTCGGCTCCTCCTCATAAAAAATATTCTCTTTTTTAACGATGAAGTTGCCGGAAATCTCCCCGTCGGATCCGGCAATTTTCCATGTATCGTCTCTTTTTTCAGCGCAGAAAACTGTGTTATCCGCATCTCTGACAACAACCGCGTATATTTTTTTATTCGACATTTCTGTCATGACTATCTGTTCAGCCTGAGTTTTATTCGTAAACCACAGCGGGGCTTTCAGATTGCCTGCCAGACGGCCCGCTATCGGGGCAATAATTTCGTCAAATTCTTCCTTCAGTCGGGAATACTCCCGAATATAATCATAAAAACTGAATCCGCTGGCGATTATGATTGAGGCAAGGATCATAAGTAAAGAAACCGTACCCATCTTCCGTGCGACAGCATTTTTTTTCATTATTTTT
>DYRK01000943.1 GCA_020718785.1 Desulfatirhabdium butyrativorans
GGCATCATTCATTATATCAATCTTGACATAACGGCTCGGTCATGGTATCAGCATTCCTGTACGGTAACAATATCCTCAAGATGCACAGCCTGCCGCGAATGTCAGGTGTAAAACGCCCAAGCTGAAACAGACGCAAATCGTTTTTGCGGAGAAAACGGTTTGCAAAACCGTTTTACGGCAGTGTCCGAAAGCGCAGTTTATATCTGTAAAACGATTTTGCAAATCGTTTTTGCGGAGAAAACGGTTTGCAAAACCGTTTTACAGAAGCGCAAATTATAACGGTGGCAAGAATATATAGGCGATGGGCATCTGAAATTTTTCATACTAACAATGATCCGCAAAGGATCGCAAAGGTTTTCACAGAAGGAGAAACACTATGTTCGGAAAATGGTCATTGACGGCTGCTGTCTGTCTTATGGCAATATTGACAGCCATGGGAAGCGTGAACGCGCAATCTCAGGAAATCACCGTATCTGCGGCAATAAGCCTGAAAAATGCGTTTGAGGAAATCGGCAGACTTTATGAGTCGAAAAATGCCGGAACAAAGGTTGCGTTCAATTTCGGAGCATCGGGAGATTTGGCAAAACAAATCGAAGCCGGCGCGCCGGCGGACGTATTCGCATCTGCTGCTAAGAAAGATATGGACGGCATTGAGCAGAAAGGATTGATTCTGTCCGGATCACGCATGGATTTTGCCAAGAATTCGGTAGTTCTGATACAAGCCGCTTCTTCAAAGCTTGAAATAAAGAAGTTCGAAGACCTGATGAAGCCCGAAATAAAAAAAATTTCCATCGGCAATCCTCAGACCGTTCCCGCAGGACGTTATGCTCAGGAAGTATTGACGCATTTCAAGTTATGGGACGGAATCAAAGACAGACTGATTTTTGCGGAAAATGTAAGACAAGTCCTGGATTATGTTGCAAGAAACGAGGTGGATGCCGGAATTGTGTATATGACCGACGCCAAAGTCAGAGAAAAAGAGGTTCGGGTTATTGCATCCGCGCCGCCGGAAAGCCATAAGCCTGTGATTTATCCGCTCGGAATTGTCAAAGATTCCAAAAACGAAGCATCGGCAAAAGCCTTTACTGCTCTGATTCTGTCTGAAGAAGGCAGAAAAATTCTTCAGAAATACGGATTCGAATCTGCCCGGTAACTTATGGATGATTCAGTATTGTTTTCATTAATACTTTCAATTCAGGTGGCGGTTACGGCAACGCTTCTGATGACGGTGACGGGCATAACCGCTGCTTATTTTCTGGCAAGAAAAGCGTTCAGAGGCAGAGAAATTCTGGATATGCTTGTAACGTTGCCGCTGGTCCTGCCGCCGACAGTTACCGGCTATTATCTGATTATTCTTTTCGGGCGTAACGGTCTGATCGGAAAGCCTGTTTATCAGATGACCGGATGGAGCATCATGTTCACATGGTATGCGGCAGTGCTGGCCTCTTTTGTGGTGGCAGTTCCCCTGCTGATCAGAACCGCAAGAGCAGCCATCGAGTCTGTTGACAAAAATCCGGTTCAGGCTGCTTACGCATTGGGGTTTACAGAATTTCAGACTGTGCTGCATATCATACTGCCGCTTGCAAAAAGAGGAATCACAGCAGGAGTCATTCTTTCGTTTGCCCGTGCTTTGGGCGAATTCGGCGCGACGCTGATGATCGCGGGAAATATTCCCGGAAAGACCGATACGGTGCCGCTTTCGATTTACAGTTCCGCAAGCAGCGGAGACTGGTCCAAAGCCAATATGATGGTTATATGCCTGACAGTCATAACAGGACTGATGCTGTATCTGGCAAACAGATT
>DYRK01000944.1 GCA_020718785.1 Desulfatirhabdium butyrativorans
TTTACATTATTGCAATACAGATTATTTGCATTATTACAATAGAGATTCGGTATTACAGGTACAGAAGCGTAGCGAAATTTTTTTTTCGCCGATATGTAAAAAAATGATCGTGGCACTTGTATAAAGGTACAGAGAGGGGGGGAAATGTCGGGAATCAGATTGAGAAGACATTCGACGATCTCTTCAGATTCTCAAGACAGAACGTCCCGGATGTTTATATGAAAGCTTTATATTTTGTTCAGGGAAGGAGGTGATGTAGTGGAATGTGACTTAATTTTCAAAATGGGTATTGGTGTTTCGTTTCAGATCAACATATAGCTTTAACTTTTGAAAGGAAAAGACGATGAAAACTTTGATGGACAGCTTTAGAGTAGCGATTATCCTTTCGCTGTGTTTCATGATGGGTGTTCCGACCTTTTCTTCGGCAGGAACTGTCGAGTCTTCCAAAATTCTTTACCTTTTCCCTCTGAATCAGGAGGAAATTCAGGATGGGCAGATTAACATCACGAATCTGAATGGGAAAGAAGTCAGTCTGAACATCGAGGCTTATAGCAGGGATGGTGTCTTGCTGGAGAACATTGACTCCGGCATTATCAGTGCAAACAAGACAAAATCTGTCGGCATTGAAACTCTTCCGGAAGGAACAGAATCAGTGAAAGTAATGTCGGACAATGTTGTTACCGCGGCGGCTGTTTTTATAAAAGCGGACGGGAAAAGCATCAGAATACCCGCTGTATCGGAAACATCAAATCAGTTTGATTTCTTTGTGTCCGATGAAAATTCGGTTTATATGAAATTCGGGCTTATGAACCCGAATACTGTCAATGCCGGAGTAAATATCATTGCATTGGACAAAAATGGAAATGAGGTGGGAAATAATTTTCTGGCAACGCTTGTGCCGATGGAAAGTTCTGTATTTTCAATGACAGATATTTTTGACGGAGCTATCTTGAAAGGTCTTTCAACTTTAAGAGTGAAATGTGAAGAGAGTATCATCATCGGTATTCAAGCTGCTGATTATCAGGAATTTACTTCCAAAAGAGTATCAACAAGAACCTCTACAAGGGGGACAGGTGATAAAGCCAGTTTTGTATCGGAAACAATTCCTGATAATACCAAGATAGAAGGCGGGAAATCTTTTTCAAAAACATGGACAATCAAAAATTCCGGAACCACCACATGGAATTCCTCTTACAAGCTGAAGTATGTTAGCAATACCGGAGGGCGGTTGAGCAGCATCACTCAGGTGGTATCCGGTACAGTAAAACCCGGTTATACCTATACCTTTACAGTTCCAATGGTGGCTCCCGCTGCACAGGACTCGGATAAAACTTACAGGGAAGACTGGAAATTTACCGATCCTTCAGGAAACACCATAAATGTAGGCTCTTCTTCCACTATGTGGGCAAAGATTATCGTTCCGGCAAAGGCATCGTCAACTCCTAAACTTACAGATATTGCAGGATATTCTGACGGAGTAGGCGTTTCAAACGGTAAATGGACCGGACAGGGTCCCGCCTGTAGCAATAAGCCGGGCAATTATTATGGCTACTATGCAATAGAAAGTCAGAATTCAAATTACTACTGGACAATCAAAGGGAGTGGCTTCGGAACTTCAAAAGGAAGCGTACTTGTTTCGGATTCAAGCATAACTTTGACTATCAGTTCTTGGAGTAGTAGCGAGATAAAAGTTGTACCAAAAGTTCAGCACAGTTACACATCCAAGACAGGTGTTGTTCTGACAGTCAAAAATGCTCAGAATCAGAGTGCTAGTAAAACGATATCAACTCTTGGAATAATTAA
>DYRK01000945.1 GCA_020718785.1 Desulfatirhabdium butyrativorans
GTTCCCCGGCTTCCCGTGACGGGAGACGGACCGAAGCAGGGGCTTCGGGCGCAGACGCGTTCCCAAGCCGGGGCTTGGGAACGAGGAAAAGCCGGGGCTTGGGAACGAGGAAAGTCGTTTTTTTTATAAAGAGGACGGATTTTTCAAATATGGACTTGCATAAACAGAAAAATTGTGTTAAATAAAAAAATATATCGGGGTGTAGCGCAGCCTGGCAGCGCACCTGCCTTGGGCGCAGGGTGTCGGAGGTTCAAATCCTCTCGCCCCGATCATATTTATTGCCCGGTCTGCAAATCCCGCCTTTATTCTTTGGCAATTTTCTGAATATACTCGAACTTGATATCCTTTCCGTTTTTTATGATCCGGGTCAGATAAACCGTGTCCGATCCCCTGTGGTCTTCAGGACCGAAAGATATGGTGAAGCCGCCGGCATCGTAGCCTGACATGGATTCCAGCTGCTTCTTGAGACTTTCTGAATTGACAGAGGCTCCGGCATCTCTGATCGCCTTGTGAATCACTTTTGCCGCGATGTAGCTTTCCAGACTCACAAATTCATAATTGCCGCTGCCCACAGCTTCCTGATATTCTTTCACAACCGGCACCGAAGCATCCCAGGGATTCGGAACAACCTGACTTATCAGAACATTTTTTGCATCGCGTTCCAGCGATTCTGCCAGCGCTCTGCTGCCGACAAAGGAAATATTGAGAAATATCGCGTTGAAATTCAACTCTTTCCATAGATTGATCGCCGCGGCACAGGCTCTGGATGTCCCCGTAAGCATGACCGCTTCCACGTTTTTGTTTCCCGATATCTTCCGGGCATCTCGTCCCACGGCAATGGTGTTTCTCTGATAATTCGGGACTATCTCCCAGAACGCATCCCAGACTTCCTTAGGTGCGGTATCTTTGGGAATTTCAGGAACCGGCGGTATGATCTCAATGCCTTTTATTTTCTGAACTGCTTTGACCGCGCCGGTCACACCTGCCAGCCCGAATGAATCTCTTTGGACAAACAGGGCAATTTTCGTGATGCCCGCATCTTCTTTCAGGTGACGGATCATATTTTCGATTTCAGCATCATAACCGGTTCTGATGCTGAATGAGTAAGGATAGGTCTTATGGTCGCTTAAAAACTCCGCGCCTGTGAACGCGCCGAAAAAAAGCATTTTATTTGTGTCTGCAATCGGAAGCGCGACTTTTGATGTCGGGGTTCCCAGATAGCCGAACAGGGCTGTCACTTTGTCTGTCAGAAATTTGTTTGTGTTTTCAACACATTTTTCAGGTTCATACTTGTCATCCAGAACCGTCAGCGTGATATCCTGGGCGTATTTGCCGAAATAGGCAGCTGCCCCGCGGTTGGTTTCTATACCCAGAAAAGAGGTGGGACCGGACATGGCGCAGGACTGTCCCAGTGTGATCTGGGCGCGGGCAGTGAGCGGATATAGAGTAAGGATCATCACTGCCGATGCTGTAAAAATGAATAATGCTGTCTGTTTCATACTTAGGCAATCTCCTTGTTTTTCGGGAATATTCAGCAGATCGAAAAGTTTTGCGGCCGCCGGATTCCGTCATTTCAGACCGGAATCCGGAAAGTTTTCGATCTGCTGATATTGTATTTTTCAGGCGGTATTTTATAAAAAACCGCCTGAAGACTTGGTATTGAACCCGGATCACATTATAAACTGATGTTACGCAGCCGGATGTAAAATCAGGCGGCTGTTATACTGTCCGCCGTTATAAACTGCGCTTTTTCCTCGTTCCCAAGCCCCGGCTTGGGAACGCGTCTGCGCCCGAAGCCCCG
>DYRK01000226.1 GCA_020718785.1 Desulfatirhabdium butyrativorans
TTTACCGTCAATATCACCCACCCGCTGCTTCAGATTCCGGCGTTTTATACGATTATTCCCGGCGCGCATTTCAGGGAGCGCACACTCGGAACCGGCGTCGGTATGTTTGCTGCCAAACTGATTTCGGAAAAGAATGAACCGGAACGAGCTATTCCCGAACTCAAAAAAATGGAGCATAAACTTCCGGGAAAATACTATATCAAATTTTATCTCGGAACCGCTTATCTTTCCGCAGATGATCCTGAAACCGCATTGCAGTATTATCGGCAGGCTATTGATCTTGATCCTGACCATCAGAATATCCCTGATATTTACTCTTACATGGGCGTCTGTCTGAAGGAAAAGTGCGACTATCGGAAAGCGATTGAAATCCTTAAAAAAGGAGAGAGCTATGACTCGGAGCGGACAGACATTTATAATCTCATGGGCTTTTGTCATTTCAAGCTCGGAGAGCATGAAAAAGCCATTGAATGCTTTCGGCAAGTCATTCGCCTGAATCCCGGTTCTGCCATTGACTATGCCAATATTGCCTCGAATTATCGGGATATGGGAGAAAAAGAAAAGGCGATTCAGTATTACGGGCTTGCGCTGATGATAGACCCTTCCATTGAATTTGCAAGAGAGAATTTGGACAAACTGATGAGAGTGAGAACTGAGAAGTGAGAAATTGGAATTAGAGCATGTTTGAAAATTCATATCAGTCCCGTAGGGATTTCTGAAAATAGCCCGGCAATTTATTGCCGGGGCTGAATATCCCGGCGGATTCCGATCCCCGACAATTCATTGCCGGGATGACTGGAAATATAAAGGAGTATCATTTTGAATATTCGGAATTTATTTGAAAAAGCAAGACTATCGGGCAACAAATCGCTTACAGAGCATGAGTCAAAACTCCTGCTGAAAGAATACTGTATTCCGGTGGTCAATGAAATTGTTGCTTCAACTGAAGATGAAGCAGTTCGGGCTGCTGAGAAAATCGGCTTCCCGGTGGTAATGAAGGGACTCGGCGCAACATTGCTACATAAAACAGAGCGCGGTCTGGTTCACCTGAATCTCACAGATGCCGATTCTGTCCGCAAAGCTGCGGGTCTGATTCGCGCCGAGGCAGGAAATGAACTGGAAGGCATTCTGGTTCAGCCCCAGATTCATGGAAAACGGGAGCTTGTAGCCGGTCTGTTTCGGGATAAGCAATTCGGGCCTGTAGTAATGTTCGGAATCGGCGGCATTTTTACCGAAGCGATTTCGGATGTCACGTTTCGGGTTGCGCCCCTTAGCGATGCAGATGCAAAGGATATGCTCGAAGACATCAGAGCCAAATCGCTTCTCGGAGATTTCCGGGGAGAAAAAGCGGTTGACCGGAATCAGTTGATTCGGGCTTTGACAGGATTATCTCGTATCGGCATTGAATATCCGGATATTGCCGAAATAGATATAAATCCCCTGCTCATTACGCCGGAAGGCAAAATCTGCGCGGTGGATGCGCTGGCAGTGATAGGGAAATCTGCAACTAATAGGGAAGAAGAAGAGCAGAAAATTGATCCCTTATTGCTGGGAAAATTCTTTCATCCCAAATCTATTGCATTTGTCGGAGCGACCGCGCAGCTTGGAAAATGGGGTCATATTCTGCCGACCATGACCGTCAGCAAAGGATATGAAGGAGATATTCGTTTAGTCAATCCCAAAGGCGGAACGATTGCCGGAAAAGAAGTATTCAAATCGGTCGCCGATATTCCGGGACCTGTTGATCTTGCCGTAGTCACCATACCCGCGGCAGGCGTCATGGATCTGATTCCTCAGTTCAAAGCCAAAGGCATTCGGAATATGCTGTTGATTACTTCGGGCTTTGCGGAAACCGGCGAACAGGGCAGAAAGCTTGAAGAAGAATTGGTTGTCAAAGCGAGGGAAGCGGGTATTCTGCTGCTAGGTCCCAATACCATGGGAATCTGTAATCCGCATATCCGCTTCTACTGCACCGGCAGCCCGGTCTGGCCCCGACAGGGTTCTACATCGGTAGTCGCACAATCCGGAAATATGGGAACTCAACTGCTCGCGTTTGCCGAACAGCAGGGCATCGGGATCCGCTGTTTTGCCGGTTCGGGAAACGAGGGTATGATTACTATCGAAGACTGTATCGAAGCAATTGAAAACGATGAGAAAACCCGAACCCTTATGCTTTATGTTGAAAGCGTGAAAAACGGACGGCGATTTTTTGAAGCTGCCCGGCGCATGAGTAAAAAGAAGCCTATCATTCTTCTGAAAGGCGGACGGACCAAAGCCGGACAGAAAGCCGCGGCAAGTCATACCGGCGCAATGGCTTCGGATTCGAGAGTATTTGATGCAGTGTGCAGACAGACAGGGATTGTGAAAGTGGAGTATCCGATGGATATGCTTGATCTTTCTGCTGCATTTTCCTCCCTGCCTCTGCCCCGCGGAAACCGCGTAGGCATTATGACTCTCGGAGGCGGCTGGGGCGTAGTAGCAGCAGATCTCTGTTCCGAGCATGGTCTTGAAGTTCCGGAACTTCCGCCCGAACTTGTGGAGCGGATAGATAAAATCCTGCCGCCGTATTGGAGCCGCTCCAATCCTGTGGATATTGTGGGACAGAATGAGAGTTCCATTGCCATGATTATCACCGAAGAATTGTTGAAATGGGAGGGCTGCGACGCGGTGATAAATCTTGGGATTATGGGACGCACAATTCTGGTGGGCAGAGTCATGGAATCGGTGGCAAGCGCAGACCCGACATATTCCTCTGAATTTCTTAACGTTGTAAATCAGGAGCTTATCCGCTTCGAAGAGAAATATGTCGAGCATGTGGTCAATCTCATGGAGAAATATGACAAGCCGATTTTCGGCGTGAGTATTCTCACGATGGGAAAGGAGCAGACCCTTTATCGGGTAAGGGACAAGCGACTCAAAGGCGTGTTTTATCCTACTCCGGAGCGGGCTGTGAAAGCTTATGCCCGGATGTATGAATATCAGCGGTTTTTGAATCGTTAAAAAACTGCTGCAGATTTCCAAAAAATAATTTCAGTCGCAGGGGCGTATAATTATTATACGCCCTTATTTTTTGAAAGCTGTCATATCTTGATAATAGATTTTTTCTATAAAACACATATCAAATATAGATATTATCGAATTGACAAGCCCGAACCGCTGTTGTAAATACCCTCCTTTAATTTGAATCCTCTTCATCAGGTATAAACACCATGTTTCCATTTTTCGGCTTTACGTGAGCAAAATTCAGCTATTCTACCCGGGTTCGGTAGGCACGGGACAGTCCGGAAAATCGCGTCTTATTTTTCCATCATTTTATAATCTGTTATTTTACCGATTGATTTCAGTAGGTTGGGTTTCGTGCCTCAACCCAACCTACGAAGTTTTTTTGAAAATAGGGAGAATTTTATTATGAAAATCAAAGTGATCGTCAGTTTGACTGTTCTGGCTGCATGTATTGCGGCTGTCCTGCCTGCGGCTCAGGATTCGGCGCCGGTTTCTCAGAGTGACCCTGATGCACCCGTGGCTTTTGTGCCGGAACCTCAGTATGAATTCAGACCCGTTTTTGACGGAAACGAAGTCCTCCATGACTTTATTATCGCCAATACCGGCGGCGCGGAGTTGCTTATTAAAAAGGTGGCAACATCCTGCGGCTGCACCACCGCTGATTATACAAAACAGATTCCTCCGGGAGGGCAGGGAAAAATCAGCATCAAGGCAAATACGAGCGGATATGCCGGCAGTAAATTTTCAAAAAACATAACGGTTTATACCAATGACCCCAAGCAGCCCCAACTGATGCTCCTCATATCCGGTCAGGTGAACCGTTTTGTCACTATTGAGCCGGAAAACGTGAATCTGAAAGGCATTGCCGGGCAGAAAATTCAGACTTCGGTGAATATCGTCCCTGATACGCACTATCCTTTCAATATTTTGGAAAGCTTTGCAGATAAAGGAAAGAATATCCGCTTCGCACTTGAGAAAAAAGCAGACGGCTATGTGCTGACAGTGGAGAATCTGCTGGAAACAGCCGGGAGATATTTCGACAAGATCACCCTGAAAACCGACAATCCGGCAATGCCTCAGATTGCTGTCAGTGTTTACGGTAATATTTCAAGTTAAAAATAATGAATACCAACAGTTCAATCTAAAAAAAGGAGAATTATGACAGAGACTTTCGAACCTCAGATACTTGCTTTTTGTTGCAAATACTGTGCTTATGCCGCCGCGGATCTGGCAGGTTCCATGAGACTTTCCTATCCGGCAAACGTAAAAGTCATTCAGGTTCCATGCACCGGCAGAATTGACATTCTCCACCTTCTGAGAGCCATCGAAGACGGCGCGGACGGTGTGTATGTTGCCGGATGTCTTGAAGGAGAATGTCACTTTATATCCGGAAATCTCAGTACCCGGAAACGCGTCGCTTATGTCAAAAAAACCCTTGACTCCATAGGGATAGAGCCGGAGCGTGCGGAGATGTTCAATCTTTCTTCGGCAATGGGACCGCGCTTTGCCGAAATTGCGAGAGAGATGACAGAGCGGATCAGAAAACTCGGTCCAAGTCCGGTGCGGTGCGGGGAATTGAGAAGTGAGAAGTGAAGAGTGAGAAGTGAGAAATGATTCGATTTGTTCATCAGTATCCGAAATTCGACAAGCAGTTGAATGCGCTTCGCAAAGCAGGGAAAAAAGCAGCCATAGCGGCAAAAGAGGCAGATGCGATTATTGATACGCTGGTGAGAAAAAACCATGTCTCTGCCCGGGTCGGAGTGCCGACACGTTACGGTGAGTTAAGAATCAGGAACTGCGTGAAATATGATCTGGGCAGCGGATATCGTCTCATCACTGTCAGACAGGAGGCGCATCTGTTTCTGCTGTATATCGGAACCCATGACGAATGCGACCGCTGGCTTGAGAACAACAGAAACCGGCAGACAGTGTTTGTGAAAAACCGAAACAAGACATTTTCGGTTCAGAGACATAGATTTGATTTTAAACTCAAAACATTGCCTGAACCGGAAACTGATGAGCATGAAGATTTCTTTGATGAGATTGACGAAAAATATCTCCGAGTCATTTTTCGGGGATTATGCGGCATCTGAAAATAAGGGAGACATCATAATGGAAAATCCGAGAGAACTCGGAGTCATTTGTAGGGCGGGTGAAGCGCAGCGTAACTCACCACGATATTGAAATTGTAAGCAAAATGTGGGTTTCACCCACCTGCGATGTTTCACAAATATCTTATCGGGAGAAAAAATTATGGCGGAAAGAGTAAAGATCGAGAAGGAAAAGAAAATAAAGTTTCTGGACAAAGTACGGGACATGATGCCCGAAGCCAATCTGAATCTCTGTCTGACCTGCGGCGCGTGCGCTTCGGGATGCCCTGCGACAGGACTGGAAGGCATGGATCCGAGGAAGTTTCTCCGCATGGCAGTGCTGGGAATGGATGATGAAATCACAGAGCATCCCTGGGTCTGGATGTGCAGCATGTGTTTTCGATGCACTTATGTCTGTCCTATGAAAATCAATATCGCAGGCATGATCTATGAAGCCAGAAAACTTTGGCCCAGAGAAAAACGGCCCAAAGGGATTCTCGGATCCTGCGACATGGCTTTGAGAAATCAGAGTTGCAGCGCGATGGGAACGCCGGAAGAAGATTTCCGCTTTGTGGTGCAGGATGTAGTTGAAGAGGTTAGGAATAATCAGCCCGGGTGGGAAGAGCTTCAGGCTCCGATAGATAAAAAAGGGTCGCATTTTTTTATCAGCCAGAACTCACGTGAACCGGTAACCGAGCCGGATGAAATGGTTCCGCTGTGGAAAATTCTCCATCTTGCGGGCGCGGACTGGACTTACAGTTGCACAGGATGGGGCGGCGAAAATTACTGCATGTTTCTTGCCGATGATGAAAATTGGAAAAAAGTCACCGGAACCACGCTGCAATCGGCTACGGATCTGGGATGCAAGGTGTATCTGAATACAGAATGCGGTCACTCGACCTATTCGGTGTGGATGGGGCAGAAACGGCACAAGATTGAAACAGATCTTGAAATTGCCCCGATGGTGATGTATTATGCAAAATGGATTCGGGAAGGAAAGCTCAAGGTCAATCCGGATTGGAACAAGGATCTGAAAATCAAGTTTACGGTACAGGATCCCTGCAATCAGGTGCGGAAAAGTTACGGCGATCCCCTTGCGGATGATCTGCGCTTTGTGGTAAAAGCCTGCGCGGGCGAAGAAAATTTTACGGATATGTTTCCCAACAAATCCAATAATTACTGTTGCGGCGGCGGCGGCGGTTTTCTTCAGTCAGGATATACCGAAGCGCGTCGGGCTTACGGCAAGCTGAAATTCGATCAGGTCATTGCCACGGGTGCAAACTATGTGGTAACGCCCTGCCATAACTGCCATGCCCAGATTCACGATCTTGCCGGACATTACGGCGGCAATTATCATGTGATTCATCTCTGGACATTGATCTGTCTTTCGCTGGGCATTCTTGCGGAAAATGAGCGGGAATATCTGGGTGACGATCTTAAAGAAGTCAATCTCCCGAAGGAATAATATTACGGAGGAGTGCGGAAATGAAAAAGAGCAAAAATTTCATTTTTGCACTCCGGATTTTATTTTTTCTTTTTCGCATGTGAGGACAATACAATGCTTATTATGAGCGAACTGCCCAAAACAACAACAGAAGACTTGGAAAAAAAACGGCTGGAATGTTTTGTCCGTTCTGAAAAAGCCATACAGGAACATCCTGCAGAATACCTCAGAATTAAAGAGATGATCGCTTATGTTATTTCCAACCGGATTGATATAAACGAGTATTTCTGTATGGCATGTACGCTGACAAAACTGCTTGGGACTATGGGACAAGGAACTGTTTTTTATGAATATTATCACAAAAATATTGATCCCAACCAGATGGGCAGAGCCAGATATTTCAGAGCAGAATGCGGAGACCTGCTTGAGCAGATCACAGACCTGAACGAATGGAGAGCCTCGAAGCGCAAACTGCGTATTGTTCATTCCCGCTGAAAGCATCTTTGTCTGACATTCCGAAAAAATGCAAGCTCCCGGTTAAGGATACCGCTGGCTTCATCCCACCATGTATTTTTGACTCATTTTCACACTACCGGACAGTTTTTCAGATACTTCTGCTGAAACAGACGCAAATTCATATTGTTATCGTCGTTTCAGTCTGTCTTCTTTCACCTTGAGTATTATTTTCTGTATAATAACCCGGAAATTCCGAGTCGTCCGTCAATTCCCATAAATACCCCGGAGCATGTTTCTTTGCTTCTTCTTCGGTCATTTCTATGAAACCCTCTGTTTCGAGAAAGGAAATGATTTCCTCTTCCTGAGTCAGTCTTTTGTTTCCATCCATCGTAAAAACCTCTCCTTATAAATTCCGTGATTATCTTTCAAATCCCTGACAGCCATGTTCAGTGCCTGCTTATAATCCAAAAATTCAAACCATATTTTACCTGCCACATTTCCCTCGATATCCAGAATATCTTTATGAGGACAGTTATGACCGCTATCAAACCGGACAACTTCGTAACAAGTCCCATTTATTATAAAACGCCACAAAAAAGAAGGTATCAAGCCTAAGCTATTTTATCCAATGCCTTTTGTACATTTCCATTTCAGCCCAGGGCAGGGAGTTGCTTACATGTCTGATCAAGCGAGTTGCAGATGGAAAATTCCCATGACCGGGTGCTGCGCTGCTCGGCTTCCTGTTTGATCAGATGCAAAAGAAGAATGACAGCATAACCGTAAATCTTGTTGACTTTCTCCTCACGGCTCATTTCTTCCAGTTCTCCGATGAGCAGCAATGCGTCGGGATATCTCTGTTCTTCAATACATTTACGGAGTTTCAGCAATTCTTCCATAAGTCCCCGCAGAATAACATCCTTTATCTTTTTTTGAACAGCTTCCGGACAATATTTTCATGTTTGTCACTGACACTTTTCTGGTAGTGGTGTGGAAGAGGTGATAAAGTCTGTAAAGTCTGTTCCTGTCATTCTGAGCGCAGCGAAGAATCCTTATTATAACAGCATATTATAAAAATGAGATTCTTCGCTCCGCTCAGAATGACATCCCAACATCACCTCTTCTACACCACTACCACTTTTCTATCTTTGTAACACACAGGCATTATAAAGTCTCTGCTCATGTAAAACGTCCGGGGATACAGGTCAACTTTTATTTTTGAGTTTTTTTATATCTGCGATATCTTTATCTCTTCCGGCTGACAGCTTGCTTTTAATCAGTTCATTTATCCCGATAATCGGTATCTTCAGTCCTTCGATTTCAACATTTTTTCTCTTATCCCAGGCGTAGGCTCCCACAACTAGAAATCTGACATCATTGTCTGACAAGATTGACAACATTTCTCTGTAATCCTGATTCAGCATCAAAACCTCTTTGGAATGCCATAAGTTCCCTTGTCAGCTCCCATACGATTCCCAAGCGGAATGCCATACCGCCTTCTACATAGTCATCTCTATCGTCAGCCTCGTCTAATTTAAGCACTCTGATTTTTTCCCTTTCCAACCGCATTTGTCCTCCTGTGCCTTGATCTTAAAACCGGCAACCCTAATCCTTACCGTACATGCGGGATCCGAAATAAAATCGCATTAGGCAAATTGCAAATTCGCCATGCAAAATCGGGTAAGTATTTATTGGATAATCCGCTTCCGAACAAGTTCTCTGGTATTCGCCACATCCAGACCGACTTTCTCTCACGAATCTTGTCCAATGTCCCGTACCAGCGGCAGCATTTTTCCTCCGTCGAATCCCATGTCTGCCTTGTTTACTGTGCTTATATTCTGA
>DYRK01000946.1 GCA_020718785.1 Desulfatirhabdium butyrativorans
TTGTTCGGATCAAAATTGTAGGAATAAACATTTCTGACAACATGACGGAAACCTCTGTAAGCCTCCAATAATTCCAGAGTCTCAGGCGATATAACCGCCGGACGCACACCCGGTATCTCACAGGTCATCTGATCCAGAAGTGTACGGTGCCAGTTCGCTCCCTGCGGTACACTTCCCTCGACAGTACGGGCAATCAGTTGAAATATCCGCTCGATTCCTGAGTAAAAGCCGTGTATGTTAAGCGAGACACTGTCCGTATAAAAATCATCTCCGCTCTGCCGGAACCGCTCCCATCCGTTCCTGATACGTTCAGCTACTTTTTCCAGTTCCGCCAGTTCCGTTTCTATACGTTCCGCTAATTGTCCGAATTTGTCATTCACAAATCAATTCCTTCCTTTTCGACGGCTTTAAGGAGCTTGGGAGGGCAGGTGTCAACGTCTGTCAGATTAATATCAAATTCTTTGCTGAAACCGGTCACATCCGCCACCGCACGGTAAAATTTGTCCGCAGGAATTCCCCATGCGGCAATATCAATATCCGACCATTGCGTAAAATCTGAGGGGCGAGCCAATGAGCCGAAAAGCACTACACGGAATGCACCGAATTTTTCCTTCAGAATATGTGAGGCGGCGCGGGCAGCATTCCACGCATCTTCACGGCGTATGTCTGAATTCGTGTCTTTTATCTTCGGCTCTGTGAAATATTTGTCATTCATTCTTCACCTTCGGCTACATAGATCGTCTGCAAAAAATATGCCGCATAGACACAGCGCCGTGAACATTGCGAAAACATTGATTTTTGACAGTTTTGCCATTGGTTGTTTCCTCCTTTTTTGAGTTGAACAGATTTTATGATGATCTGATCTTATATCAAGTAGTTGGGGATGTCAAGGAAAAATTAAAAATTTCCATATTATGCAACTGTCTGAACCCTGATTTTCAGGATTTCGGGATTTGCATGATTGCTGTTCAGCACATCGTATCTGCAAGGATTGTGTTTAAGCAGGGATAACAATGTCTGAACCGGGATTTTTGGGATTAAAGGATTGGCAGGATTTGTGTTCACCTTATCAGACAGGCTTGACAGAAATCCTGAAAATCCTTTAATCCTGAAAATCCCAGTTCAGACAGTTGAATCAGGGTTCGGACAAGTGAATAAGGATTCAGACAAAATATCTTTCAATTATTGCAAGGATTTCAAGCGGATGATATTTGTGAGAAATGATGTGAATTCCTTCACCTCCGGCATTCTGCAATTCCTTCCCGGCGACATAGACGTTGATATGGGGCTGAAAATGCTCCTTGTGTGTCGGCTCGTAATGGAACATCAGCTTGTTGTTTTCAAAGAAAATATTGTAGCTGTAATACAGATAGTCATCTGCCTCTTTATCGTACAACACTTTGATTTCTATTGTAACCTCTTTTTTTGAAACAAGTCTCTTCTTATACTGATACCATACCGCTTTTTTCGGATTGCGGACATTTCCGCCTTGCAGCGATTTTGTATTTTTCTGAAAAAGTGCATTCAGACGTTTTTCAAACTCACTGAATATCCTGATAAAATTATCGGCGCAAATATTCTCCATTTTCGGTTCAGTCCGTGAGCGAAACCCGCTCATGAGGTTTCACATTTCTGTTCATTCCTTCCTCAATGGCTTTCAGAAGTCTTGTGTTCCCTTTGAAGTCCTCCTTCATCTCTCTTGCAAATTCTTCCCTTTCGACAACAATAACGCCTTCCTCTGCTTTGTCTTTCAGAAAGAACGCTCTGATTTTTGAAAAAAAAGATGACAGTTTCATA
>DYRK01000947.1 GCA_020718785.1 Desulfatirhabdium butyrativorans
TCGGATCGAAAGCTTTCGGGCTTTTCGCAGCCTTGTCTTTCGGCGAAACAGAACCTTCAGGATTTTTCGGAGCATTTTCCGCCGGCGGCAGAGATTCGTTATTCATGACCGGTGCCAAGGGTTCGACACCTGAAATCTGATCCAGCGGAAGACTCCCGATAATCGGCAATCCGCTTTCTTTGTTCCCGATGATGATGGTTTTCGCATTCGCGGATTCGGCAAGCTTGAGAGTCGCCTGTATCGCCATCCAATGCAATACTTCAGGGGTCAGGGACTTATGGAACAGGGTAAGTCCTTCTGCCTCGATACGCTTTCTTTCTTTTTCCCGCTTCTCTTTTTCCAGTTTGAATTCATATTCGTCGGATTTATGCTGCTGCTCAATTTTTGCCTGTATAGCATTTTCGACAACTGGTGGCAACACGATTTTCTTGATAATCACATTATCCACCTCTATAAACCGCTGGGCAATCTGCTCGATGGCGTCGTTGAGTGCTTTTTCGATAAGTGACTCTTTTGTCATATAGACTTCTTCGGCATCAAGTCTGCCGATAAGAACACGCAGGACATTTTCGATTTCCGGAATGACCACTGTGTTCAGATAATCGGGTCCTACGTTTTTATGCAGTATTCCGAGGAGCTTATATTCCGGACGATAGCGGATCGAGATAAACAGTTCCACTTTCAGTCCGTGTTTTGTCAATACATAGAAATTATGAGGAACCTGCTGAAACCTGACATTGTAAATATGCAGTTTGTCCCAGGGGTAAATAAAATGAATGCCTTCGCCGTAAACCCGCGTGGTGACAGTTCCCCCGAAAAACAGCCGGTAAAAGACTGCTCCTTCCCCTGACCTGACAATAATGACCATTCGGTTGAACAGAAAAAGAAAGATACAGAAAAGGATAAGAAGCCATATAATCAGGACAGGCATCTTTTCTTTGATTTTTTCTTTTATATTATGCCGGCCGGTCATTTTCCCCATTTTACGGCCGCTTATGTCGGCCGTCACAATCTCGGAGTTCAAGTTCTCAGTGTCTGCCATAATCTTTCAGAATCCCCTTATTTCGGTTAGATTTTTCCTTGCCATGTCGCCGATACTGCCGTAAGGAACTGTTTCAAGCACCTGTCTGAAGCATTGAACTGCTTTATTATTTTCACCGCGCTGGCGGTACAGAATTCCGAGATTCAGACATGCCGGCATAAAATATTCGCTCCGTTCCAATATTTTTTTATACAGCCGTTCCGCGTCCGCTATTCTGCCGAAATTATGACATTCAACGGCTTCGTTGAACATGACCGCGGTCGGATTGTTCACCTCGATTTCAAACAGAGATGAAAACCCCAACTGAGCGACCAGAAAAACCAGCGGTGCTTTGATGATTCCAATTATCATAACCATAGCGGCTACAGGAAAAGACATGTCGAACAGCGTTTTCCCTTTATAACTGATTTTCAGATCCGTGAGACGTCCCTGATTGACGATTTCTTTGATCAGTTTTTTAAGCTGACTTCCCTGAACTTTATAAGAATTTTTCGTGTAATGGCTGAAATCTCCGGTCTGTCTTCGGAAATTCATCAATGTTTTGTCATAGTCGCTGCGTGCTTCCGGATTGGACAGAATTTTATAGGCACGGCTGATCTGTCTGAATTTCTCACCGTTGTCTTTCGATATATCCGGATGGTGCTGCTTTGCCAGCATCCGAAAAGCTTTTCTGATTTCCTCATCGCCGGCATTTTCCGGCACTCCGATAATCTGATATAAATTTTCCATTTTCAATTCAAAGAAATTCCCATAAG
>DYRK01000948.1 GCA_020718785.1 Desulfatirhabdium butyrativorans
TTATTCAATATTCTATAAGGATTAATTCTTGGATCAAGATTGTGAGGAGCATAATACGGCTTTGCACGGAAAAGCCTATTGCACTCCTCTCTGAGATAATATTCGGAATCTTAAAGAGTGATGACTTTATCAGCCAACTGCATGGCAGTAACGATATCGAGCATATTGGTCGTTTCGCCGACCTGCTTCCGATCCAGTAAATTGAAATGATTCAGGCATGTTCCGCATACCATGATGTGAAGTCCGCCGGCTTCTAATTCCTTCAGGTCGGGCAGTACTGCGGAATCGTCAATGGCGAGTCTGACGCCGTTGTTTACAAACACGAGTCTCCACAAATCCGGCCCCATTTCTTTCAGGGTTTTTATGAAACTGACCATGAGCTTTAAACCCAATTCATCATCTCCGAAGCCGATACGGTCTGTTGCAGCCATGACCATGATTTTCTTTGCTCCGGATACCGGCTTTTCAGGTTCAGACAAGGGTTCGGAAACCGTGCCGACTTTTCCCTTAGCGGTGATGTGAAAATAGCTTCCTTCCTGCTGCACAGCAGTTTCGAATTTTTTGGATTCCAAAAACAGGCATACATTTTCCTTCGATGCCTTGTTGTCAACAATAATTCTGATATGACTCTCGCCTTCTTTCTCAATGGCAGCTTTCGCAAGCAATACCGGGGCAGGGCAAGCCAGCCCCCGGGCATCTATTTCTTTCATTTATTTTCCTTTAAGCGATAAGAATTTTTTCAATCGGCATCTCTATGACTTGGCCTATAATCGCCGAAGTCTCCATTCCTTTTTCCTGCAAGCGGGCGAGCAGATCATTGCTTTTTCCTTTTTCCACACAGATCAGCAATCCGCCCGAGGTCTGGGGATCAAAGAGAATGTGCTGAATCAGACGGCTGACATTCGGCGAAAACTCCGTCATCGCTTCCCGGAACTCCCGATTTCTGTATGCTCCCGCGGGAATCAGTCCCATTGCCGCATATTCGAGAGCTTCGGGAATCAGAGGAATCCGGTCTGCAAAAATCCTTAATCCCAAACCGGAGTCTTGCACCATTTCCGCCAAATGTCCCAGCAGCCCGAAGCCGGTAATATCCGTGCAGGCATGAACCGGATACCGAGTCATCACTTCAGCCGCGTCTTTATTCAAAGCCGCCATGATTCGGGTAACAGTTTCAACGGTTTTTGCATCGGCAATCCCTGCTTTGACCGCGGTATTGACAATGCCGGTTCCCAGCGGCTTGGTGAGTATCAGAATATCGCCCTGTCTGATATTTTTTTTCGTGAGAACACGATCCGGATGAACAAATCCCGTGACTGACAGACCGTATTTCAACTCATTGTCTTCGATGCTGTGTCCTCCCACCAGCACGACATCCGCTTCTCTCATTTTGTCTATTCCGCCTTTGAGAATCTCCCGGAGAACAGACATATCCATTTTTTTCAGCGGAAAAGCCACGAGATTCATGGCAGTTTTCGGGACTCCGCCCATCGCGTAAATATCGCTCAGGGCATTGGCCGCGGCAATCTGTCCGAACTGATAGGGATCATCCACAATGGGCGTGAAAAAATCCACGGTCTGAATCATGGCAAGATCATCCGTGATTCTGTAAACCCCCGCGTCGTCTGCCTTGTCCAAACCCACAATCACATTCTCATCTGTGGGAAATTCAAGCCCGCATAATGCTCTGTCCAGGTCCCCCGGAGGCAGTTTGGACGCTCACCCCGCGCCTGCAACAGTTTCTGTAAGTCTGAGAACTTTCGGTTCTGTCATAGTCTTCTCGAATCGTAGGG
>DYRK01000949.1 GCA_020718785.1 Desulfatirhabdium butyrativorans
CCTTTGTGGCCCTGGATCATCTCTCTTTAGAGGTGAAACAGGGGGAAATCCTTGGGTATCTTGGGCCAAATGGAGCCGGCAAGACAACGACTTTCAAGGTGTTGCTCGATCTTATCCGCCCAAATAAAGGTTTTATTACATTTTTTGGTCAGCCCGCTGATCGAAGATCCAGGGAAAAAATTGGGTTCCTGCCGGAAAATCCTTATTTTTATATGTATCTGACCGCCGAGGAGTCGCTGCATTTTCACGGTCGTTTGAAGGGGATGACGAGCTCTGCCAGAAAAAAACGAATTCCGGAGCTGCTAAAACTGGTTGGGCTGGAACATGCCATTGACCGGCCCTTAAAGAAATTTTCACGGGGCATGTTGCAGCGCATCGGTATCGCTCAGACCCTGGTCAATGATCCCGACATCCTTATCCTTGACGAACCCATGTCCGGCCTTGACCCCAATGGCCGCAAACAGATGCGGGATATTATTCTCGGCTGCCGGAATCAGGGCAAGACAGTCATTTTCTCTTCTCACATCCTGTCAGATGTGGAGATAATGTGCGATCGCGCCGCAATGATCCGGCAGGGGAAATTGCAGGGGATCGTGCCGGTGGGTGAAATGCTCGACAGCAAGATAGCGCATTGGGAAATCGTCTGCACCAGCCTCCCGGCCATTGATCGTTTTACACAATACATTACCCATCAAACAAAAAATCAGATTTTGCTGAAAATTGATAGCGAGGATGAGGCAAAAAAACTGATGGTTGACATTGAGCAAAGTGGGGGCAGGGTTATCTCGTTTGGCCCGCAGCGGACAAGCCTTGAAGATTTTTTTATCAACCAGTCAGAGAAATAAAGAAATGCTGAAAATTTTGGCCATAGCCCTGAACACCTTTCGGGAATCCATCCGAGACCGGATTTTTTATAGTCTTCTGGCATTTGCCGTAATCATGCTGGCCTTTTCCCTGGTGCTCGGCAACCTCACCATTGGCGATGAAATCAAGATCATCAAGGATTTCGGCCTGGGGGCTATTTCTCTCTTTGGGGTACTGATTGCCATCTTTGTCGGCATCAGTCTGGTGTACAAAGAGATGGAAAAACGAACCATCTATGTCATTCTTGCCAATCCCATCGCCCGGTATCAGTTTATTTTGGGTAAATATGTGGGACTTTCTCTTACCTTGTTTGTGGAAGTAGTTGTAATGAGCGCCGGCTTGTTGGCCCTTTGTTATTTTAAACAGCAAATTGTCCCGTGGGAACTGTTCAAGGCGATAATTCCCATCTG
Organism: Desulfatirhabdium butyrativorans; assembly: GCA_020718785.1. GTDB lineage: Bacteria > Desulfobacterota > Desulfobacteria > Desulfobacterales > DYRK01 > DYRK01. The sequence continues at coordinate 1,275 of DYRK01000949.1, forward strand.
GTTTGAGCTGCAACTGATCCTGGCGGTCGCCCTGTTCTTTTCTGCTTTTGTTTCCCCTTTTTTAAGCGGTCTTTTAACCTTGTCTGTTTTCATCATTGGCCATCTGACGCAGGACTTCAAACAACTCGTGGTCAATATGGACAATCCGGCCCTGAAAAAAACAGCCGATCTTTTGTATCGCACATTCCCCAACCTTGAAGCCCTCAATTACAAAAGCAGGGTTGTGCATGGACTTGAAATTCCATGGCCAGAGTTCTGGCTTTCTCTTGCCTATGCGACAAGTTACACGACACTTCTGCTCGGTCTCACGCTTTTTATTTTTAGTCGAAGGGATATCCGGTGACATGGGAAGCAAGGAGAAAGAGGAGGGAGGGGTCAGAGGAGAAAGGAGGGTCAGGCTTGTCTTTTAGTGCCTTACTCCCTAAAGTCTGTCATAAAAAACAAGAAAAATTTCATCCAACCTTGATGGTCTCGCAAAAAGTCCGAAAACAGGCTTTTTCTTAAAAATCACACCC
>DYRK01000227.1 GCA_020718785.1 Desulfatirhabdium butyrativorans
CAGCCGGATACGGACGGATACCTGACTCTGCCGGAGATGGGCATCAAAGTGAAAGTCTACGGGCACCGGCTGTTTTTCGCAGACATGACTTCGGGAGAGATGTTGCACGATACCGGCGAGCTGAAAACGATTGTCCTGAAAGAGCAGCAGCGCGCTGACAGAGAGCGGCTCCGGGCTGAAGCTGCTGAAAAGAAAGCGGAACAGGCACGGAAACAGGGCGAATACAGCAAAGCCGGAGAAACCGCCCGTAAAATGCTGGCTAAAAATTACAGTCTGCCTGAAATCAGCGGTCTGACCGGACTTTCTGTTGATGAGATCATGCTGCTGAATGACTGTTATTAATGAAAGTCGGAGGTGTGTCCATGAACACCGCAATGCTGAAAATGCACTGCCCCGCGGCGACCCGTGCGGATGACCGTCCGGGCTGGATTCCGCCGGAAATCACAGAAAACTGGGATACGGATACCTACGCCTATCAGACAGAGACAGAGATTTTATGATACCGCAGCCGGAGAAACAATTTATTTCTCATAACGATTATCTGGAGATGGAAGAAACAGCCGAATACAAAAGCGAGTATTATAACGGTGAAATTTTTGCCATGACCGGCGCATCGGTTAATCACAATGTTATTACATCGAATGTCATCACATCGTTAAATATCGCTTTACGGGATTCGGACTGTTTTGTATTCCCCGGCGACATGAAAATTCAGATTGACCGAGCCAGACACTATGCCTATCCGGATGTGACCGCTGTCTGCGGGGAATCGGATTTGCAGAGAATCGGAATGACATTATCGCAAATCCTATAGTGATCATAGAGGTGCTTTCAGAATCCACCGGAGATCACGACCGGGGTTCGAAATTCAAAGCCTATAGAAACATCAGCACATTAGGAGATTATATTCTGATTGATCAGTATTCGTATCACGCCGAACATTTTTTTAAAAATGAGTCCGGCAAATGGGAACTGAATGAATTCGATAAATTAAGCGATGTGTCTGCTCTACGCTCTGTTGATGCAAAACTGTCTCTTGAGGCTGTTTACTACCGGGTTAAAGGTGTAACATTATGAGTGATGCGAAAGAGAAAAAATAAAATCCTGAAAATGGATTTTATTTTTTCTTTCCCGCATTCCTGCCTGCGGCTGACTTACCACCCCTTGCCCCCGATAATCGTTTTGATTCTCTCTTCGGTTTTTTTCTCCACGATAATCATCTTTCTGGCTCGGGCCTTTCTGATTTTTTCAGTCAGGGCTTTAAGGTCAGCCGGCTTTTCCATCAGGTCCGTGGCACCTAATTTCATGGCTTCGACGCCTTTTTCCACGGTTGCCTGACCCGTGAGGAGAATCACCTGAAGATCGGGATTCTTTTCCTTGAGTATTCTGAGAGCCTCCAGCCCGTCCATTTCAGGCATCATAAGGTCCAGAATAATGGCGTCGTAGTTTTCTGTCTCTGTTTTTTTCAGGGCTTCTATCGGAGAGGTGGTCGCGGAAACTTCCATTCCTCTGGCGCGCATCCGCTCTGCCAGCGTCTCTACAAAATCATGTTCGTCGTCAACAAGCAATACTTTTTCACTCATGGCTCAAACTCCTTTCATTTACTTGAAATATTATTCGCAGGGCGGGTGAAGCGCAACGTAACCCACCTTATATTTATAATTTATTACGGCTGTCCGCTTATATCGCAGGGCAGTCGGAGTATTATCTCTTTTGCCCCGATATCGTTTATGATTTCAGCTCTGAGTGCATCCGTCAGGGCTTTTTCCCGTTCCGTCGGAAAGGTATTTATCATGGATCCGGTCAGTCCGTCAAGATTTGTGAAGCGAATCCGGACGCCGTTATTTTCAGCTTTTTCCGCGCTCATTCCCACGGTTTTGCCTGAGCCGGCAGCGTCCATGGCAAAATCGAGACAGAGCCACACAAGATTTTCCAGCAGAAAAGGCGCGGTCGTTATCAGCAGCGGAGTATCGGGCGGCTGAGGTTTCAAAGCGACGCCGCGCATCATGGCAAAGCGTTCTGAAAGCCCGACCATGAATGTCAGAAAATCCGCTATATTCACCTTGTCCGTGGGTCTGTCAACACTGTGGGAAAAGCGGTTGATGGTTTTGACTATCCCGTCCGCACGCTGAACCTGCTTCATTATCTTCAACGCCAGTGATCTGAGCCGCTCCGGATCAGCGGGAATTCCTTTTTCCGAAAAATCTTCAAGCAGTCCCGCTGTTTCATTGATAATCGCCAGGACATTCTTGATTTCATGGAAATTGGAAGAAGACATTTTCCCGAAAAACTGAAGCCCGATCTCACCGATGATATCTGTTTTGCAAGTCATGAAATACTCCGTTTTGTACCCGATTCACAAATTAATTGATATTACCCCAGAACCTTTTTCATTTTTTCGATAAGTGCCTCGATTTTGACAGGTTTTACGAGATAGTAATCTGCACCGGTCTGAGCCGAGCCTGCTTTGAAGTCATCTTCGGAGCCGTGTCCGGTCATAAAAATGAATTTCATATCGGGCTTTTTTTCCTGAATCTTTTTCTTTAACTCAAAGCCTCCGACTTTGGGAAGTTTCACATCCAATACAGCAATATCAAATTGTCCGGTTTCAATCAGTTTCAACGCTTCAGCCGCACAGACCGCCCATTTCGCATCAATTCCTCTGAAAGAAAGCCGCTCTGCCAGAGTGGAAACCAGTTCTTTTTCATCATCCACCAATAAGACTCGCATGAATATCCTCCCCTTTTTCCTTCTGATCTGCTTTGATCGGCAGCGTAACAGTGAAACTGGCACCTTTTCCGGGTTCGCTTTTTACCCGGATATCGCCCCCCATTTTTTTCACCAATCCATACGTGATGGACAGCCCCAGACCGGTTCCGCCGACCTTTGTTTTTGTGGAAAAAAACGGTTCGAATATGCGGCTGAGGTTCTGCTCGGAAATGCCGCATCCGTTATCCGTAAATGTGACCGAGACCGAATCCCTGTTTTCCTGTTTCGCCGAAATATCTAATTTTCCTTCATCTTTCATGGCTGCAAAGGCATTATTGATGAGATTGAGAAAAATTTCCTGAAGCTTGCCGCGGTCACTTTCTATCTGGGGCATGTCATCGGGAACAGAGACAGAAACAGAGATGCTTCGGTATTCGGCTTCTTTTCCCAGAAAGCCGAGAACTTCGTGAATGACTTCTTTCAGGCTGAGAGACTGGACATTCACATCAATATGCCGTGCAAAATTCAGCAGACGCCGGGCAATGACCGCACATCGCTCCACCGAAGAGACAATCACATCCACAATCCCGATTAGCTTTTCATCTTTGGCATACTCTTTCCTGAAAGTAAACATATCTTTGACAAGCCCGGCTTTTTCATTGATGATGGCAAGCGGATTGTTGATTTCATGCGCCACTCCTGCGGCTAACCGTCCGAGAGAAGCCATTTTGTTGGAGTATTCCATTCCGTGCATGATGGAAGCGCGGTTCTGTTCCAGTACATATATTTTGTTGATCAGATAGGTTGCCACCCCCAGAGTCACAAAGAGAATAACGGTAATACTGACTGCCAGAAAGCCTGCGATCTTCATCCGGGTGGTCTGCCAGGATTTCATCAGTTCATTTTTCTTTTTTACAATCATCAGAATGAAAGGCGAATCGGCAATATAGGCGTAACCGATGATCACATCCTCTGCGCCCGCGCCTCTTCCCTCGAAAACCTCTGTTTTTTCCGAGAATTTCGGTACAGAAAGAGAAATTTTCTCAAGCACTTTGCCGTGATAGCGCGAGGGCGTCTGAAGTATTCCTTCATGATTGATGATAAAGGCATCTCCCTGTCCGCTCACTTCGAGCTGAGACAACAGATCGTTGAACCGCTCGGTATCCACCGCGGCGCGCAGCACATAAAAGCAACTGTCCGGCAGACTGCATCTGACCGCGATCACCAGATGCGGAACCTGACGGAATCCCATAAACACATCGCTGATATAGTTCCCGTGTTCCACCATTTCTCTGAACCATTCCTGACCGCTGTAGTCTATCCCTTCCAGCCGGTAGGGTCCCGCATAGTTTTTCTGTCTGCCCTGAGCATCAATAACTCCTATATCTGCAAATCCGCCGAAGCTTTTTTTCAGATTTTCCAGAATCGAAGCCAGTCCCAGGGGATCGTTCAGTTCGCTGAACGGCGTATCGTAAACGACAAAATTAAGCGCGGATCTGCGTTCATCCAAAAAAAATGAGACAGACCGCCGCGTATTGGAAACCAGCCGGGAAGTCCTCAGCAGAATTTCGGATTCCACAGATTTCTGCGTGACATTGTAATCTGCCAGCGTCATAAAAATCAGCGGCGCAAGCGTGACCTCCAGCGTCAGCAGCACGGTCAGATACCAGAGCTGCCGGAAATCGGAAAGCCCTTCGCTTTCCTCCGCATCCCAGAATTTAGGTTTTATTTTTTCCAGCAGAGACATAATCCGCGGTCCGTTATTGTATGGGCATGTCGGCGACATGCCCTGTGTTATCATCAAGTTAGTAGGGGCATGTCGGCGACATGCCCTGCATCAGTATCGGTTTCAGATGAGGGCATGTCACCGACATGCCCCTACGATTTGTTAAAGCCGTTTCTGACGGATTTTCTCATTGGCTTTCTTCAGTGTTTCACTCAGCAGATTGATATCTGCCGGTTTTTGCAGATAGGCAAACGCGCCGAGCTTCATACAGACTTCTCTGTCTGCCTCGGAACCGTGGCCCGTAAGGATGATGACCTCGATCTCCGGATGGCTTTGTTTGACTTTCCTCAGAACCTCGATACCGTCAATCCCGGGCATTTTAAGGTCCAGAATCATGACTTCGGGTTCATCCTCTCTGACCATATCCAGAGCGGATTCGCCGTCATAAACAGCCGCGGATCCCATTTCCCGCATATACAGCCGCTCGGAAAGGGTCTGAACAAATTCGCGCTCGTCATCCACCAGCAGAACCTTCGAAGGCATCTCGAAATCATATTTCCGGTAAATATCTGCCTGATGATAGCCTTTTCCCACACGGGTTTCAACAGATCCGACTCCGGGAACTTTGACTGCAACCGATTTGAGATCTTCTTCAAGACGACTCAGCATCAGAATATGCTTGTTGATAGTCAGCGTCACCGAGCCGTCTCTGGCTGCAACGCCCGCGGAATGTCCTTCTTTTGCCAGAGCGACTTCCACATTTGCGGCAAGAACAAAATCCAGAGCCGCTTTTTTCGAGGCATCGGTAGGGCGTATCACTTCGCTGTGGAGATTTTCCTCAATCAGTCCTACAATCTTGTCCGGCCCGGTTTTGTCCGTGGGAATTACCATGTCATAAAGGGATGCATCCCAGGGATCCCTGAGTCTGTACAGCGTGTTGACCCACATTGCCATATCTTCATCCTGTCTGTGAATCAGCGCGGCTGCTTCTTTTTCAGACAGTTTCAGTTCTCTGACAGCCGAAGAAATTCTGGATTTCATGTCGGCAATCAGACAGATTCTGAGCGCATGGCTTATGTCCGAAGGAATAAGTTGGACTGCAAAGCCTTCGATCAGCAGGTTATCCTGAGAAAACAGGCTGGCAGCCGCAAGTCTGAGCCATGCGGCCGCCCGTTCTTTTTCATGAGTGAATTTGTTGAACACCGATGTCTTTGCCGAGAACGCGCTTTTGATTTTGTTTTCGCTTATACCGGAAAGTCTGCCTGCTTCCGCGGCAATGTCATTGTCCGTGAACAGCTTGTATCCGGTTTTCTCAAGCACTTTCTGAATCACAGGCTCTTTTTCGCAAAAGACGCCGCTGAAGATGGTAATGACCGACATTGTTCTAATCCCCTTTTCTTATTTCATTTTTAACCATACGGCAGACTGTCTGAAGCGGGCAGACCTCTTCCTGACTGCCGACATGCGCGTGTCTGTGTACAGCGCAGATCGCTATTTCCATGGTCGGATAGATATTCTCCCGTATTTCTTCAAAAAGATGGGTGCGTTTCATCACCGCCATTACCGATTCGTTCACAGAACAAAGGGAAATACGGACACCCGCGCTTCTCACCCGGTCTATGGTAAGAGACAGGGCTTCCTCGCCGGATGCGTCCATGTCATTGATGCCGTTGGCAGCGATGATGATGTCTTTGAGTTCTTTTTTGCTCATCATGCGCTCGTTGATTTTGTCTTCAAGATAGCTGGCATTGGCAAAGAAAAGCGTTCCTTCAAAGCGGAGCAGATCAATATGCCGGCACTCCATCAGGCCGTGACTCAGGGCATTCCTGAGCGCGTCATCCTCATGGCGGGACAGAGAAGCCATCGTGGGTCTCATGCTTTTGTACAGAAATACTCCGAGAGAAAGAACCACTCCTACCATAATTCCTTTGTCCAGATGGGGAGCAAATCCGAGCGTGCAGATAAAGGAAATTACGGAAATAGCTCCGTCATACCACTGCGCCCCCCACGCGTGAATGAAACCGCTCACATTGATAAGTCCGATGACTGCCATCATGATTACGGCTGCCAGTACGGACTGGGGCAGATGATAGAGCAGCGGCGTGAAAAAAAGCAGCATTATGACCACGGCTATGCCGGTGAACACGCTGGAAAGACCGGATACCGCGCCTGCCTGAAGGTTCACCGCTGACCTTGAAAATGAACCGGAAACCGGATAACTTTTCCCCAGAGATCCCAAGATATTGGCAAGCCCCTGTCCGATAAGTTCCTGATTGGGATCGAGCCGCTGTCCGGTCTTGGCAGCCATGGCCTTGGCAATCGAGATGGCTTCCATGAAACCCAGCAGCGAAATAATAGCAGCATATGGAAACAGGTGCATGAATATCTTCAAGTCTATTTTGGGCAGGCTGAAAGCCGGAAGTCCGGCAGGAACCGCGCCCAACACGGATCCGCCGCCGATCATGAGCAGTTTTTCCGGATTCAGGGGAGAATTGCCGACTTTGATGCGCCATGTTCTGCCCTCTCCGTCAGATTTTTCTTTCAGATAAAAGTTTGCAGTGCTGCCAGATTCTTCAACCCTTGCAAACAGGAAAGACCTTATCTCTTCACGGTTCAGATGCGCCTCATGTTTGAGACGTTCCATTTTGATGTTCACGACATTCAGATCATGTTCAGCGTCAATCACGGCAATCTGATCGCCTGCTTTCGCAGCAATATCAAAGGTTTTTCCGATTTCGGCACGCTGTTCCGTCAAAGGCTGCAAAGCTTTTACCGCGCTGTTGAAAGCCTCGATTTTCTCTTTTGCCTCAGGGGACGCAATGGCTGAGATATTTACGGTGACATTATGCTCGAATCCTGTAGCCCATGAAATGAGTACGGTAATCACCACCGCGACCAGCACATTTGGAATTTTGGGCGCGATACGCCGCAGTCCGTACATGACGGCAAAGGCAAAAACGCCCATGAAAAGCGTGGGCCAGTGGGTGTAATGCCAGGCAGCCTGACACACCCGGACAATGGTTTCATAATGATGCTCCGCGCTGTCCACAGAAACGCCGAACATGCCGGACAACTGTGATGTGGCAATGATAATTGCCGCGGCATTGGTAAAGCCGTTGACTACCGGGTGGGAAAGAAAATTCACCACAAGACCGAGCCTGAGCAGACCCAGTGACAGCTGAAATATGCCCACCATGATGGACAGCAGAATGGCATAAGCGATATAACCTTCGCTTCCGGCTGAAGCCAGCGGTGACAGAGAGGCGGCGGTCATCAGCGAAACCACTGCGACGGGTCCTGTTGCCAACTGGCGGCTTGATCCGAACAAAGCCGCAATCATGGGCGGCAGAAAAGACGCGTACAGCCCGTAATATGCCGGCAATCCTGCCAACTGGGCATAAGCCATGGACTGGGGAATCAGCACCAGCGCGACAGTGAGACCGGCAACAGCGTCCACCCTGAGATCGTCAGGTCTGTAATTTTTAAACCATGCGAGAAACGGAAAAAATCTGATCAGCATCGGCAATATCCCTTTCTTAATTTAAATATTAAATATTTTCAGCGTGTTCTGTCTCACCTCTTTCCTGATGTCCATTTCGGAGCATTCTGCGGCTTGCTGCAATTATTTCATTGTAGAGCGAGCCGGCATCATAAAGATTATAGATTTTGAACCGGACAATTCCGTCAAGCATGGAAAGAAGAATCAACGCGGTCTTCCGGGCAGACATATCTCCGACTGAACTGTCTGTCTGTCCGAGACGGATTGCCTGCTCGAATATATCTGTCAGGCAGTTGTAAACGGCTTCGAGATGTCCTCTGCAAACCGGATTCGTCTCTGCCAGTTTGTATGGATAATGACGATGCAGCAGCAGAAATTCATCTTCCATTGCTCCTGCCAGATACAGGTAAAAAGTGATGACTCCCTCAACCATGTCCAGACCCGTATCGAACTTCTTTTCCCGGAAATAGCGGTCAAACTCCTCTATGATCTGTTCTTTGACATTTTTCAGAATAGAAATAAGTATATCTTCCTTATTCTTAAAATGATGAAAGATTGTTCCCCCGGCTGCACCCGTAATTTTGGAAAGTTCGGACATTGAGGTTTCGCTGAAACCTTTCTGCGAAAAAAGCATAGTGGCAGCCTGAAGAATAACCTTTTTTTTCGACATCAGCCCTCCTGTTCCTTTATTTTTACCGATATTTTTTACCGACCGAATGACCGGTCGGTTTTCTGTATCCTTTATTAAAGGCTTTATTTTTCGAAGTCAAGAAAAAAATGGATGATATGCAAAAAAAATCAGATACGCGGAATTTTAACC
>DYRK01000228.1:0-6719 GCA_020718785.1 Desulfatirhabdium butyrativorans
ATATCTGAAATTTTTTCTTTCGTCACCCCCGGCTTGAGATAAGCCATGATCTTTATGCCTTTTACCCAGAATTTCAGGAGTCCGTCGGCATTGACAAAAAAAAGTCCGAATGCGCCCGCGATCATCACTGCCAGCGCGACAGTGATGATCGCAACAGCGTTCAGAAAGCGGTTGCCTGCAATGTCTTTCACGGCTCTTCCGATAAAATGCAGCATCAGCAGTCCGGCCTCGGAATGACGGTTGATGTTTGCAGACGGCCCTGTTCGACTACTATGACTCTTCCCCCTGTCCTGCGTATCAGTTCTGTGTCATGGGTGGCAACAATCACCGTTGCCCCGCGTCTGTGATATTCTCTGAGAAGATCGAAGATAGCCTTTGATGAAGCTGCGTCTAAACTGCCTGTGGGTTCATCTGCAAGAATTATTCGCGGATCACCCGCGATAGCTCTGGCAACAGCCACGCGCTGCTGTTCCCCGCCTGACAGACCCGGGGGAAAGGATTTCTGTTTTCCGTCCATTCCGACTGTTCTCAGAACACTGTCAACTTTTTTTCGGATCAGCCGCTGTCTGATTCCCACAGCCTCTGCCACCAGCGCGACATTTTCATATACGGTTTTTGTAGGGATCAGTTTGTAATCCTGAAATATGATTCCGAATTTCCGCCTCAGCATCGGTATCCGCCGCCGCGGAATCCGTGACAGATTCACGCCGTCTATGACAATCTGTCCTTCCGATACCGGTTCTCCCATATAAAACAGCTTCATCAGAGTGGTTTTTCCCGCGCCTGTGGGCCCGGTGATAAAAAGAAATTCATTTTCTGTAATATCAAGACGGATGTCAATCAGCGCGTTTTTAGGTCCGTAACGTTTGTGAACATGAAACACCCGTATAATAAAATTTTTATCGTAAAATTGCAACCGGTTCTCCGACTTCTGCTGATTTTTTATTGACCCATGCGAATTTTGCCGCTATAAACACAGACGGGTTCAGGGAGTGCCGTCAACGGTTTTTCCTGCCTCAAGCCTCCGCCGAAACCCGTAAACCGGCTTCTTCCATTTCAGCGGAGGCTTCTTTTTACCTTATTATGAGCTTAAAATCAACCCTTTTCGTAAGGAATACCTGTCATGAAGCAGGAGCTTATCGAATTTATTCGTCAAAAATCTTTCAGATACAGCGATGAACCGGTTTTCAGGTTGGTCTCCGGCAGAATGAGCCGTTTTTATATCAACTGCAAACCCGTCACCTTGAGTCCCCGGGGGATGTTTCTGATCGGTCATCTTGTGTTTGACGCGATAAAAGACCTCAATGTTACCGGTGCGGGCGGTCTGACCTTCGGGGCTGATCCCATCGCGGTCGCGACCGCCTTTGTTTCCGAACTCAGACAGCCGCGCATCAAGGCATTCTCCATCCGTAAAACACAGAAAGATCACGGACTTGCCAGATGGATTGAAGGGGACATGGAACCGGGAGAGCGGGTTGTCATTCTCGATGATGTCGCGACCACCGGCGGCTCAACGATAACGGCAGCGGAGCGGGCGCGTTCCGAAGGGCTGGAAGTGGTAAAAGCCGTCATACTCGTTGACCGGCAGGAAGGCGGTCTTGAAAATATCCGTAAGTATGTGAAAGACGTATCTGCAATCATCAACCGTGATGATCTGACGGGCAGTTCCGGACTCTCAAAAAATCTGTAGGTACCCGGCATTTCTTTTGCAGGAAAATTTTCTGCAGTCACTTCTATGCCGCGGGAATATATATCGCGCACGCGTCCTCTGATTCCCATGCTGTCACACTGGAAACGCCGACTCCGCGAACCCTTATTTTTTTCCTGAGTTCATCTGCGATGTATTGTGCGATATTTTCCGAGGACGGCGGATTTCCCTCGTGAAACATATTCAATTCATTCAGGAAGCGATGGTCAATTTCTGCGATAATTTCCTTTAAGCCCGCCTTGATCTCTCCGAAATCCATCAGTACGCCGGCATTGTTCAATGATTCTCCTTTCACACAGACCTCGATTTTCCAGTTATGTCCGTGCAGGTTTTCACATTTTTTTGCCACCATTTTCAACTGATGGGCGGCTGCAAAACGGGTGACGACTTTCAATTCGAACATGGCATCCTCTTACATCAGCGGCTTATCTTGCAGCTTTGGCACTGTCCCCTTTAAACATATTTTTTAACCGGGTGGTCAGTTTTCCGGATTCAAGAGCTGCAAATTCCTTTAACAGGGCTTCCTGTTTTTTGCTGAGATTTGTGGGTGTTTTGATAATCATCTGAATGATCTGATCTCCGCGGTTTCCGTTTCTCAGAGAAGGAATTCCCTCACCCTGAAAGCGGAAAATATCGCCCGGCTGCGTGCCTTTGGGGATTTCAAGTATTTTTTCACCGGTCAGAGTGGGGACTGTTATTTTGTCTCCCAGTGCGGCCTGTATAAAAGAAACCGGTATCCGCGTTATGACATCGGTATTGTCACGCTCGAAAAAATCATGTGTTTCCGTATGTATGAACACATACAGATCTCCCGGAGGACCGCCGTAAGTCCCGGCTTCTCCTTCCCCTGTGAGACGCAGCCTCGATTCCGTATCCACTCCTGCCGGAATTTTCACAGCCACGCGTTTGTTTATTCTGACTCTGCCTGCTCCCCTGCAATTGGAACAGGGGTGGGTCACAGACTGTCCTCTGCCGCGGCAATGCGGGCACGCGGTTCTGACCGTGAAAAAACCCTGAGTCCGCGAAATCTGACCGGAGCCGCCGCAGTGACGGCAGGTTTCAGGCTGGGTTCCGAGTTCGCAGGCAGTGCCTTTGCATTCAGGGCACACTTCGGTTTTTTCCACATTTATTTCGGTTTCTTTTCCGAAGGCTGCTTCCATGAAGCTCAGAGTGATGTCACACCGAAGATCGGCACCGCGCTGTCCCCTGCCTCGGGACCGCCTGCCGGAACTGAATCCGAAAAAATCTTCAAAGATATCTCCGAAACTTGAAAAAATATCTTCGAAACCGCCGAATCCTGAAAAGCCCGAGCCTTCGAGTCCCTGATGTCCGTACTGATCGTAGATGCCACGTTTCTGAGGGTCGCTCAGTACCTGATAAGCTTCCGAGGCTTCTTTGAATTTTTCTTCTGCCTCTTTGTCTCCGGGATTTTTGTCCGGGTGGTATTTCATGGCAAGCTTACGGTAGCTGCCCTTGATGTCGCTTTCAGAGGCGTTCCGGCTGACGCCCAGAATTTCATAATAATCTCGTTTGACAGTCATGTATTTCCCTGATATTCTCATATCCTCTTTTCTGTTGTTCGGGTAAGCGGCAGAGTCTGAATTTTTTCCAGTAACCATCTGATCTGATTCTGAAAAGAAACTGCACTCATCGGTCTGTAATCATCGGCATTTTGCGGAAATGCGTATTCTGTCCGAATTCAATTTTATTTAATGTAATGCACGAACCGAGGTTGTCAATGAAGAACAGAGAACTCCCTTTTATCAGGGAGATGTTTGATACCATCGCGCCCAGATATGATCTGCTGAACCGGCTGCTGAGTCTGCGGCAGGATGTGTGCTGGAGAAGGGACATGGTTTCTGCCATGGAAATTTCCGACAGCGGAACTGTTTTGGATGCAGCCTGCGGAACCGGCGATGTGATGCTTGAAATCTTCCGGCAGAAAGGACCGGAGATTTCGGTATTCGGTCTTGATTTTTCACCGGAAATGCTCAGACTGGCAAAGGATAAATTTGATATTCTTCAGCCCGACGCGCCTCCGCAGGGCTGTCTGATTGCAGGAAATGCTTTTCATCTTCCCTTCAGAACCGGAACTTTCGATGCGGTCACGATTGCTTTCGGCATAAGAAATATCAGCGACAAACTCTCTGTGCTGAAAATATTTCATGACAGCCTGAAACCCGGGGGAATGCTGCTGGTTTTAGAACTTGCCGCACCGACTGAAGGTTTGCTGCTCTCGCTTTACCTTTTATATTTCAAAAAGATTCTGCCGCTGATCGGCGGTTTTTTTTCAAAGAACGTGACGGCGTACCGTTATCTTCCCGATTCGGTCATAAAATTTCCCAAGCCTGCGGTTTTTGCCCAAATGATGCGTTCCGCAGGATTTTCGGATGTCAGATGGCGGAATCTGACGTTGGGGATTGCCACGCTGTATGTCGGGTATAATATTTTATAATCAGCAGATCGGAAATGCTCCCGGCGGATTTGTCAATCCGCCGGGAGCGGCCCGGGGCATTTACGATCTGCTGAATATGTTAAGACTTACGCACTTGAATTTATTAATTGGCGTTTATTAGCGTCCATTAGCGGTTAAAAATCATGCAACTGCCTAACTCCTATATGTATCAAGGAAAACATGATGAGTAAAAAACAGAAACCGAAAAACAGTCTCGAAAATCTGACCTGGAATGATCTTGAAGCATGGGCCGGAAGCAGAATCGTCTCCCGCGGGAAAAGCTACCAGAAAAACGGGCATGTCAGAGAACTGGCGCAGACTTCCGAAGGCAGACTCATTGCTTATGTGAGAGGTTCGGAACGCTATGTCACACAGGTTGCCTCAGACAGCGGAAATCTGTTCTCCGAATGCACCTGCCCTTATGGAAGCACCTGCAAACATGCCGTGGCAGTGGTTCTGGAATATCTCGGACAGATCAGACAGGGCAAAGAAATCGTCAGAGCTTCGGATGATGATCCCCGTTTTGCCATGCTTGAGGCTGAAGATGAGGATGATTACGACGGATACGATGATGATTTTTACGATGACGACGACGATGACAACTTTCATCCGGAATATGAAGTAACAAAAAAGAAACCTGCCGGTGAGTCATCGTTAAGAGCCTTTCTTGAAAGCAAGACCAAATCCCAGCTTGTTGATCTTATCTCAGAACTGGCGCGGCAGTCCGATGCCACAGAGGAAAGTCTCAGGAATCGCATACATATCTCAGACGGATCGGTTCAGACCATAGTCAAAGCCATCAGAAAAGATATCCGTGAATTCAGCCGTAAACCTTATGATTACGATGACTACCGGAACTTTCCGAATTATTCGAGAACCCGGGAACGGCTTGAAACTCTGTTTTCCGGCGGATATTACGACGAAATTCTTTCTGTAGGAGAAGACCTGCTTAAAGCCGGCACGGAGCAGGTTGAGATGTACAATGACGAAGGGGAACTTGGCGAAGATATTGGGGTTTGTATGGACATTGTGTTCCGTGCGCTGCCCCGCACCTCCCTTTCACCGGTGGAACAGATGGTCTGGGCTACGGATACGGAACTTGCGGATCAATATGATCTCTGCTCCGATACACGGCATTTCTGGAACGCAGATCGAAGCCAAAATGACTGGAGCGGTCTGGCAGATATTCTGCTCGCCCGGCTTCCGGAGCAGAAAGTAAAGAAAGGCAGATCGGATTTTTCCGCTGCATATCAGCGGGACAGCATCAGCAGCCGGGCAATCAGAGCCTTGGAAGAGGCAGGCAGAGGAGATGAAATCCTTCCCTTATGCAGGAAGGAAGCTGAAAATACAGGGAGTTATGTCCGTCTGGTCAAATATCTCCTGAAAAACAATCAGCCCGAAGAAGCCGAGGAATGGATCGCCAAAGGCATTCAGGCTACGGACAGTCAATGGCCCGGCATTTCGGCGGAACTCCGGAAACATCTTGAGGAAATCCGGAAAGCGCAGGGTGACTGGCACGGCATTACGGTAATGAGAGCCGTGGAATTCTTTCGGGATCCCTGTCTTGAGACATGGAAAGAAACCCAAGAGGCAGCAAAAAAGGCTGGGTTCTGGGAATCGGTACGAACCTGTGCCTTGAACTATCTCGAAACAGGCAGGCTGCCGAATGCAAAGACAGGATGGCCCCTTTCCGAAATCGGACCCGTACCGCCGAGCCGTTTCCCCAAAACCTTTCCTTATATACATGTGCTAATTCAGATTGCTGTTTATGAGAAAAATCCGGATGAGGTGCTGAAATGGTATGAAATACAGAAAAAAGAGCGGGGCGGCTATCTGCCTGTTGCCTGCAACCGCGAAACTGTCGCGGAAGCTCTGAAAGAGAAATATCCGGATCATTCTCTTGAGATATGGAAACATATCGTGGAAAAAAGTATTGCCGAAGTCAAGCCCAGCGGCTATCAGACTGCTGCCAAATATCTTGCGAAAATCTGTCAGGTGATGAGCAGTCAGGGCAAAGAAAAGGCCTGGCAGAAATACCTGTCCGATCTGAAACAGACCCATGTCCGCAAAAAGCGGCTGATGGAGATATTGGACGGTGTTTCCGGGAAGCGGATTTTGGATACCTGAGCCGGAATTCTGTTTAACGTAAGTTCGACATAAAAAATTAATGAATCAAATCAATATGTTTTTCACCATCCTTTTTTAAAGGGGGACAGGGGATTTTTCTATGTAACGTGATGAAAATCCCCCTTTACAAAATGGGGAAACCCGAACTATTTCGCTGCAAGCAATTTCAGTACATCAATCACTTCTCCCAGATCAGCCTTTATACACGGACATTTTCCGATTTGTTCACCGGCAAGAATCCTGAGACCCCAAATAACATCCTTCAAACCCACAATTCCGTCTCCGTCAATATCTCCCTTAAAGCACTGAAACGTAACTTCGACAGTATGATCCTGAGTCAGATTTTCAAAAGTGTAAGTTCCGACACCTTTATCATCTATAGCGACATTTTTCATAACCGACACGCCGTCTGCTTTCACATCCGCTATC
>DYRK01000228.1:6819-8745 GCA_020718785.1 Desulfatirhabdium butyrativorans
TTCCGACTCCTTCGGAACTGACTTGAATGACAAATTTCTTCAAGTCAGTTTTCACAAAATCCGCATCAATTCTGTGTTCTTTCTCATCCGTGAAGTCATATTGGGCTGACCCGTCAGATTGTATTTGAATTTCGACTTTTCCATCCACCCGGACTTCTTTGATCTCACAGCACGCTTCGGGAATGATTTTGACCGAGAGCCAAAATCCACAGCAGACATTCACGATACCGGCGAGCGTTTCATCCTCAGAAGGTGAAACCGAATTTCCTATCGGCGAGATTGTTCCGCAGACAGTTTTTCCCAGTTTTATGAGATAGATTTTACCGGTAAAAGAAACAACGATTTCGTGATTTGCACTCACATTTGTGAACGTATAAGTCCCTGTTCCATCGGCGTTGAGTTGAACTTTATCCATAACCGAGTCACCATCAACAGCGACATCTGCAATCTTATAGCAAGGATAAGGCTTTATGGTAAAAGCTCTGTCCGAACCTTTGGCAACAGCGACTGGCTGAGACGGCTCGATTGTTCCGCCCACAGGCGGCGCACACGCTTCGATGACTTTTACGGAAGGAGTTATCGTATAACTGATAACATCGAATATCGCATCAATATTATGAACCGTCTCATTATTATTGCCGCATACCACATTTTTGAAAATGTAAGAACCCGAACCGTCGGCATTCATCTGAACATTGGTTCTGTCGGAGTTTCCGTCTTTACGCACATCCACAATCTGATGATTCGGATTGGCTTTTATACTGAACGCAATGTCTTCTCCGCAAGTCACAAGGACATCCGGAGAAGGCGAAATGCTCCCGCCCGCGGGAGGCGTTGCCGAAGAGGTGATTTTGCATTGATTTTTTGCAAACTCGGCAGAGATGCTGTGATTGGCAGTTACGTTCTGAAATGTGTAAGAACTCACCGCGCCGACAGAATTGCCGTCAACCTTGACATCTGAAATGTGATAGCAAGAGTCGGGGCTTATCGTGAATATCTGATTTCCTCCGCAATTTACCGGAATGTCGCCGGACGGTGAAATCTTTCCGCCGGTTCCGGCTCCGGCAGTGATGATGTAAGGCGGCTTGGAAATGCACTCGGCATTTACGGTGTTGTCATTTCCCTGTATGTTTTTAAAGGTATAAGAACCTACCGCGCCCACAGGCACGCCGTTGACTTCGATATCCGCTATGGTATGACAGGCATCGGAACTTATTGTAAAAGTCATGTCTGTTCCGCATTCCGCAAACACATCGCCGCTCGGAGTGATGGTTCCGCATGAACCGGCATCTGCATTGATTTTACATACATCCGTGATTTTTCCCCAGACCCATTGGGCAGACAAAACATTGCCTTCGGTGTCTGTGACATAGGAACGGTTAGGATCAAAAACCAGCGGGGTATCTGTCCGGACTTTAAGTAAAAAAGCAATTTCTGCCAATATTCCTTCGCCGTTCGGTCCCGCAGCCTGACCTGTGGTGTAAACCGCGTATTTCAGTGTTCCCCCGCTGTTATCAATCACAGGTCCCATTTCATAGGCATTTCTGCCCATATTTTTTATCAAAGTACCTAATGTGACGGTCTCAATAGTAACAATATTGGGATCATATTCGAGAGTGAATTCGAATGCTCCGAGATCGCTCGCATCTTTCACTGCCACATTGAAACTGCGGACAGTATCATCCATGTCAATCAGTTGGGGGCTGATGCTCACGGTCAGGGAAAAGGCTGTCTGAGCGGAAATCAGCACTGCTACTAATACCGTAACAGCAATCAATTTTTTCATTTTGTTTTCCTTTCGCTTTGAGGCTTTCAAATAAAAAAGGCAGACAGACTTTTTTACAGCCTGTCTGCCTTTTGTGTGCCTTGGCAGAGCGGGTTTGAAACCCGCTCTACAGTTTATTTTTCGCCTGCCACCTTCATAAT
>DYRK01000229.1:0-2924 GCA_020718785.1 Desulfatirhabdium butyrativorans
TCAAATTCATCGAAATCATTCCGGTTCCGCTCACGGAAAGTCTGGGAACCGTGACCGGCAAGTATCCGGCAAAAGACAAAATAACCTCTTCCGCGGTTGATCTTCTGGGAGAAGAATCCATTCAGCGTCTGCTGCATATCACCGACACCAACAATCCCTACCGTTTTGATCTGAGACGCGGGGCATTGGCACGCGTTGCCGGCGGCGGTATTCATTTCAGCGATGAAATCTACAAAAACAAGAAAGACCTTGTTCAGGTCTATCTGGGGGTTATACAGAACCGCAGCATTGAAATAGACGGCTTCAAATGGCCCATTGACACTCTGATCATCGCGACCAGCAACAACTCGGAATTCAACCGTTTTCTTGCGGAAAAAGAAGAAGCTCCTATTGTTGACCGATGCCGTATCTGCTATGTTTCGCACAATACGAATTACAAACTGCAAGGCGATCTGACTTTATACACCATCGGAAGCGAAGCCCGGACCACCTTCACGCGGCAGACTCTGCATCAGGACCCCAACCTGAATTACGCGGCTTCGACGGCTGTGGTTCTGACCCGTCTGCCGCGGTCCGAAAAGCTGACCCCGGTTGAAACTCTGAAATTGGCAGCAGGCGAGGTCGCGGGTGAAAAAAGCATCAAGACCCTTGCCGAAGTGATTGACACGCTGAATCAGGATCCGGACATTACCCGGCGTTTCGGACAGAAGGGATTGGGACAGCGGAATCTGGGACGTGCCATTCAGCTGCTGATCGAAAGTTCCGAGACCAACGAGGGCGAGTGCATGTTCGCGTATGATATTTACAAGGCACTTGAACGCATTGTTCTGGACTATGTGCCGGACGCCAATGACCGCGCCAAATATCTCGAAGACCTTAAAATCGCCAAAGGCATGTACCGCGAACGGATAATGACCGAAATGTTCAATGCTTACATGGACGAACCTCTTGCCATCCGGAAAGATGTGATGAATTATGTGAACATGATAATCGGCATTGACGCGGAAAATCTGGGGCCGGACAAGATGTGGAAATACAAAGACCCCCAGAGCGGAGAACTCAGGGCATTGAAGATTGACGAACGCTATATCCGAAGCGTCGAGGAGCGGCTGGAACTCAAGACTCAGGAAAAACGGGAAACTTTCAGGACTGCTATCCGGAAAATTTACGGGCAGAAGATTTCCATGGATCCCAATTATGATTTCATGGACAATCTCGAATTAGTCAAAGCTGTTACCGATGTCCGCCTGAAATCGGACATTGCCGGCGCGGGCAGCCTGATCGGTGCATTGGCTAACCGTACCAATGAGGAAAATCAGAAACTCTATGACCGCATGATCAGCACCATGCTGACCAAGCTTCACTACTGCCGGACCTGCGCGCAGAAAACCATCGAGTATTTCTGTACTCAGGAAGACGAGAAGTAAGAAAAAGGTCAGGGGTTCGAGGTCAGGGGTCAGGGGTACTCATCCTCTCGCCTCGTACCCCTTGCCTCTGACCCCTGAAAAGGAAAATTCCATGAGACCTGAACTCCGAAAATACTATGAAGAACTGAAGCAGAGAGGTATGAGTCCCGAACTGGAAGAAAGAATTTCGAGAGAATCGGATGAACCGGGAACCCATGATATTCCTTCCGAATCGGAATATCCTTTATCCGGGCGGTCCTTGCTGCCGGGTATCTATGAATATCATGATCTTGCCGTACTTCAGTCCATGTCCGCTCCTGCAAGTCCTTATACCACCTGCCTGCGCTCCGTGGAAGACCTGCTGGAACAGGACAAGCAGCGCGAACAGGACGGCTTTCCCCGTAAAATACGCGTGGGCAGGCTTATCAAGCCGGGCAAAGGCGGCAAAGACAAAATTGTCGTGGTTCCGACCACCGTGGAAGAGAAATTTATCCATGATTCGATCAGACCTCCGCAGGAAGGCGAAGGCACTGGCGGATCCGGCGAAGGCGAAGAAGGAGAAGTCATCGGCGAGGAGCCGGTACGTTCTCCTCAGGGTGCCGGAAGCGGTCCCGGCGAAGGTCAGGGCGGTCCCCATGAAATGGAGTCGAGCGCGTATGATCTGGGAAAAATCCTCACGGAAAAATTCGAACTTCCCAATCTCAAAGACAAAGGGAAAAAGCGGTCTCTCACCCGTTATACCTATGACATGACCGACAAGCACAAAGGATTCGGTCAGATTTTAGATAAAAAAGCCACTTTGCGCGAAATTGTGGAAACCAATATTCATCTGGGCAATCTGCCGGATCCGGGAGACATTGATCCTACCGGATTTCTCATTTCTCCCAATGACAAAGTCTATCGGATTCTTTCACGGGAAAAAGATTATGAGTCTCAGGCTATGGTCTTTTTTCTCAGAGATTATTCCGGTTCCATGTCCGGCAAACCCACGGAGCTTGTCGTATCCCAGCATGTTATGATTTACAGCTGGCTCCTGTATCAGTATGAAAAACAGGTGGAATCCCGCTTTATCCTTCACGATACCGATGCCACGGAAGTTCCCGATTTCTATACCTACTATAACTCGAGGGTCGCGGGCGGCACAAAGGTAGCATCTGCATTCCGCTTAGTCAATCAGATCGTGGAAAAGGAAAATCTCATAAAGGATTACAATATCTATGTATTTCACGGCACAGACGGCGATGACTGGGACACGGACGGAAAAGAGACTATCCCGGAAATCGTAAAAATGCTGGGCTATGTGAACAGAGTCGGTATCAGTATTGCCGAACACGGCGTTTCATCAGGCGGCACCGAGGTAGAAAAATATCTTAAAAAATCCAGACTGCTGGATGAAAAACCGAACCTGATCCGGCTCGATGTCATGGGAAAAGACGCGGACGAACCCCGGCTTATCGAAGGTATAAAGAAGCTTATTTCATAAAAATTTTCGTAGGTTGGGTTGAGGCACGAAACCCA
>DYRK01000229.1:3024-8745 GCA_020718785.1 Desulfatirhabdium butyrativorans
AGACGAATGTTGGGTTTCGTGCCTCAACCCAACCTACTAAAGGGTTGAACAAAATGGAACTGATTGATCAGCATACCAAGAAAATTATGGAAGGATGCAAAGACAGGGCCCGGGAAGCCGGTCTGAGTTTCGACGATGAAACGCTGGAATATATTGTTACCAACCGGGACCTGCTGGAACTCTCTCCTAAGATAATGATTCCGACGCTTTATGATTACTGGGTCCATGACGTGGAAGTATTGAAAGAAAAAGGCAGATACGAACTGTATCCCGGCAATCCTTACGAAACCGTCATCAATACCCGTCCTGCGATTTCTTTTTACAATGACAACAATCCGGACTGGCTGAATGTGATGATTTTCTATCATGTTCTGGCGCATATTGACTTTTTTCAGAACAATATCTTCTTCCGCCATACCTGGGATTATGACTTCACGGGACAGGCTCTTTCGGACAAGCGGCTGATTGCAAGACTCAGGGCTGAAAAAGGCAGATGGGTGGATTATGTGATCGAATTTTCCCGAGGCATTGACAATCTGGTGGGATATTACAGCGAACTGTCCCGGCTCAACCGCCCCCAGTCCGAATCCAAACGGCTCGATTTCTACTTCGACGTATTTCTTCAGGCTGAAAGGCACCTGAGCATCACAGAATATATCAAAGAAATCGAGCGGTATAACGACTGTCTCAGGCAGTACGGCGAAAAATTGGGCGAAGATTCTTTTTTTTCAGATGCGGATATAAAATATCCGGAATTTGAGGCGTTCTTTAAAAAAAGCCTTGAAAAGAAATCCAAATACAAGGGAACGGATCTGCTTCAGTTTCTCATGGATCACTCTGATTTTCTGAACAAAGAGGAAAACGAGTGGATGAAGTCAATTATGCAGGTGGTCCGCAAAACCTCTGTTTTCTTTCAGCCTCAGATCCGAACCAAAATCATGAATGAAGGATGGGCAAGCTATTGGCATGAAACGCTTTTTTTGCAGGATGACCGCATCAAAAGCCATGAGGTGGAATTTGCCCGGGTCAATGCCGGGGTTACGTCCATGCCTCGGGTGGGACTGAATCCTTATGCGCTGGGAATGCGGATGTTCTATTATATCGAGGACATGGTGAACAAGGGAAAACATTCTTTCGATTTTCAGAAAGTTCTGGACCAGAACCGGCGGAAGGATTTTGACGCAAAAACCGGCAAAGGCAGAGAGTTTATTTTCAAAATCCGGGAAAATTTCTGTGATTTCATGTTCATCAGCACCTTTGTGGATCAGGATTTTGTGACTCTCAACAATCTGTTTGTGGCAGGACAGCGGCTCAATCAGGCGAAAATGGTCTGGGAGTACTATGTCAAAAGCCGGAAAGCCGAGGAATATCGCAAAATGCTTATGGATTCTCTGTATCATCCGCCCTATATTGACGTGCCGGCAGATAAAAACACCAGCAAGACGCTTTATCTGCGGCATAATTTTGAAGAAAAGCCTTTGGTAGCCGAATTTATCGCCAATACCATGATGGGAATCGAATATCTCTGGGGATGGCCCGTTCAATTAGAAACGCATGAGGTATTTTCCATGTCTCCGCCCGCGGGTCCGCAGGAAGTACAGAAAGAGCCGGACATAGAATGGCAGCAGATTCTCTATACCATGGAAAATCGGAAGCTTTCAAAGCGGGCTTTGGGAAAGATGAAGAAGTGAATAACAGCAGTTTGGGTTCACACTCCTTATTATAGACAGTTCTCAGTATATAAAGGGAGGGTGAATCCAAGCTGCTCCTTAAACGGCATCAGGAGATAAAAATGAAAAAAAACCGAACTATGAAGAAGTTTGTTTTTTCGCTTACAGCTTTATCCGTGATGTTTGTATTTATCGGATATTATTCAGAGTCCGTTTACAGCAAGGCTTATGCTGAAGAGTCCGGATCCGTCTCAAACAATAAACACATCCGGCAGGGACATGCCGAAAAAGACGGGCAGGAATGTCTTGCGATTTCGGAGAATGTCAATGTCTGCCTGCCTGTAACCCTTTCTGTTTTTACCGGCTGGAAAGAAAAGATAAGTATTTCATTTGAAAACAGAAGCAATGAAGCACAGACTGTAAATCTGGCTTTCAAAGCCCTGCCATACACCTACGTGCAGGGGAAAACATTTCGCTACGATGATAAGAGCCTCAAAATTGATCTTGAATCCGTTCTGCTAAATCCCGATGAGACAAAACAGTTTTATCTTTCTGTCCAATCCCTGAAAGCCTGGGATAATGAGATGACTCTGTTTTTCAATGAGACATCTCAGACTGTACATCTTTCTGTTTCCGTTAAAGAAAGAACCCCGCTTTTCGGCAAGGGAACCGAAAACCTGAACAACTGTGCGGATGAGCAGCCTTTCAAGACCAAATACGGTCCGGATTGCAGTTCCATATCTTATGAAAAAGAGGGAACGACCGTACAATGCGAAAAAATAACATATGATCTGACCTGCCACAAAACTGCCAACCGGAATTTATCTCCCGCAACCTGTTATCAATATGAAGAAGAACCATTGTCCGAAGAACGGGAGACAGAACTTCTGAATGCCTGTAAATCCGCGCTGAAACTGAATTCTCAGATTACGAGAAACTCGCCTGCAGGATGGGGAATCATGAATTCGGAGAACAGCTATCTCTGGGACAGAGCCGACTGGTATATCAATACCGTATCCTCAATGAATGCCCAGCAGTCGGTTGCAAATTACCTGATAACCGGCAGCAACACATGGGCATTAACCTGTTCCCAGTGTGAAAACCCCTGCGAAAATCCGCCCTGTTCTTCCGGCTTCTACACCACGAAAAACAGCTATCTGACCGGCAAATTCCGAACCTTCATGTATGATCTGTCTTTCCGTTACAAAGATAAGCTGAATTTCTATGAATTGGCAAATGAACCGGACAGCTTTTATTTATGTCCCTGCGCCGCAGGCAATGATCCTCAGTGTGACAGCAAAGACGGACCCGATCAGCCGGAGGTCTGTCTGCTGCCGTTCAGACCGAACACCGAGAAATTCGTCAGCGTGTATGGCGATTTTCTGGCAGATACTGCCATCATCGCCAGCGAGGAAGTCGCAAAAAACAATCCGAAAGCCGTCGTGATTACCGGCGCTGTTGACTGCTTTGACGGTCATCGTGAAGACAATGATCCTTCTTCTTACGGATTATGCCTTACCACCGAATACATGATTGAAAAAGGACTTCTCAAAAACGGGAATGTGGCTGTGGGCATTCATCTTTATCCTTATGCAAGAGATCAGTTTTGGAGCGCAGACCGGATAAACTGCAACTACTATCAGAAAGAGGATGATCCTTTCTGGCTGCCCGTTGAATGCGAAAAAGCTCCGGCGTTTGCAGATTATACAACTCCCAAAGGCAAACTTTTAACCATGTCTCAGATGTGGACGGAAATGGATAAGCGGTATGACATCAGCGAATTGCTTAAAGATGTCAAGACTCAGGATTTATTGGATAAGATTTATTTTTTTGACACCGAGCATCACGGAGGATTTTATAATCCCGAACCCCGCTTTGATCTGACAGAAGCCGTAAGCGGCGTGCGTCAGGCCGTGATTCTCGCGCAGCAGAAGTTTATCGGACTGATGTTTGTCCTTCATGCAGAATCCGATTTTTCGGCAAGGGTCTTTAACGAAACGGTCAGGATGATTTCAGGTTCAACGCCGGTTTACAAGTGGGCGTCAAAACTTACTGACAGCGATTATTCGGGTCTTGTTTACAAACTTTTTTCCAGAGGAAATGAGGATATTCTGGTTTTCTGGAGCAATGCCGGAAATACAAAACAGGTTATTCTGAATACCAATGAGAATAAAGAGAAGCTGACAGATATTGAAGTCATCAGTATGGATGCGGACAGATGCCCGGAGCAGGGATGCGATGATTTTCTGAATGTCGGCGAAGCGGATGCTCTGACGACAGCATTTGAGTTAAAACCTGTTAAAGAAATCAGAATGATTTCAGTGTTAAGAAGCGCGGAACAGACGCCGTTTGACTGGCTTGACGGACAGAAAGGAATCAGCGTCACCGAAAAAGGCGATGTCAACGGCGACGGCACTGCCGACCTTGCCGACGCTGTTCTTTCACTTCAGATCTGCGCGGACAGTCCTATAATCACTGTCAGGAAGGAAGCGGATGCAGACGGAGACGGCAGGATCGGACCGGAAGAGGCTGTGTATATTTTACGAAAGACGGCCGGGTTGCAGTGATCTCTGTTTTGCAATGAAAAATCAGGTTTCAAAAGTGCCGGCCGGCACCGCAACCCGGAGATTTATCCCCGGGTTGAGATGCGGAGTCTGATCTACTGACGGTCTTTTTCTTTGTAGCAATTGCAATTCTTTTCCCCGCAGTCGCTGCATATATACGTCACGGTCGGTTTATCATCGGGTTTCTCTCGGGAATTTCTCTTTTTATGGAGAAAAATCCATAACGATAAGAATGCAATCAGCAGCAGAAAACATGCCAGTAAAGCGGTTCCCATATTTCACCTCCTGAGTTTGTCATGTTCGGGACGTAGATATGCCATAATAAGAAAATTAAATCAATAAGATTTTTTTACATAAATCCGGAGTGCAAAAATAGAGCGCAGCGGTTTTTTGCAGAGCCGAATCCGGAGGCGTGGGTTGGGTTGAGGAATGAAACCCGACACCGATTTGTTCCCGGCAATGAATTGCCGGGCTATTCTCACATGTCCGTATCGGACAAATGCAGGTTGGGTTTCGTCCCTCAACCCAACCTACTGTTCTGTTCCCGGCAATGAATTGCCGGGCTATTCTCACATGTCCGTATCAGACAAAACTTATGTAGTTGGGTTTCGTCCCTCAACCCCCTACTGCTGACGAGACTGTCCTGCGCTCCGAAATGTGCAATGCCCATGCCCTGCCGACAGAATATCAGAACCGCCGCTTTTATAATATATTTAATTTATTATAACTATTTTAGTTTGTTGTTCGGATGAACAATAAGGATATGGAGGAAGCAAATGGCTCAGTTTAAACCTTATGCCGAAGGGATTGAAGTACGGGGAACAATCATCAGGTCAACAATTGACGGTATGGGAGTTTTCAAAAATGTCGCTTTCAAGATTCTTTCCGACGTGGGATTTGATAACATAATATTCAGTGAAGACCGCTGGTATTCCCAGAAAAAATGGCTTGAAGCTTTCAGAAGAATTTCAGAAGAAGTCGGTCCGAATACTCTTTTTACTATAGGAACAAAGATAATGAAAAATGCGGTACTTCCTCCGTTGAATACTATTGAAGAAGCTCTTTCGTTAATGGATATTGCATATCATATGAATTACAGGGATAGGAAGGGCAGAATATTATATGATCCTGTCAAAAAGGTCATGTCGGAGGGGATAGGACATTATAAATGTATAATGGCAAAAGATGGAAAAAACAAGGCGATTATGTTTTGCGACAATCCATATCCATGTGATTTTGACAGAGGAATAATTACCGAATTTTCAAGAAAGTTCTCACCTTTTGCAAAAGCAGTGCATATTGACAGCAAGCCCTGTAGGAAGAAAGGTGCTGATTCATGTACCTATCTTGTAACTTGGTAAAGATATAGCAAAATTGCGTAGGTTGGGTTGAGGAACGAAACCCAACCTACTGCCTGAAATAAATCGGCAAACAAAAATATTGTATCAGCCGAAGGATGGGTTTTATACTATGCAACTGGAAGATTA
>DYRK01000230.1:0-1775 GCA_020718785.1 Desulfatirhabdium butyrativorans
AAATGCCTGTTCTGCCGCAAAAAAATTATAAGTCTTTAAGGTCGCTCGCTTATGATTCTAACCGCTGATTAACGCGGATAAACGCCAATTTTTCCAATAAATTTTTCCTACGCAAAGCGTAGGAACGAGTTTTATAAACCGGATAAGGAGGATAAAGAAATGATGCCGAGTAATTCTCTGACTGCAAAAAAACTTTTTTTTCTGATCCTGTTCTTTCATATATGGATCGGGCATGGAACCGCCATATCTCAGGAAGACGCATTCTCAAAAAGCGTGAAGGTGATCGGAGTCGCTGAAATTCAAGGTAAAAATGTCGAACAGGCAAGGGAAAAAGCCATATCGGACGGACTGACCTCCGCGGTGGAACAGGCGGCTCTCGAAACTTTTCCTACAGATGCCTTGGCAGACAATTTTCAGAAATTAAGCGAAATATTGCAGACAAAACCCGATAAATTTGTTCAGAATTATAAAGTGCTGGCAGAATACGGGACCGGAAAAATTTACCGGATCATGCTGGATGTGACTGTATTTACCGATAAACTGAAGGCAGAGGCAAATCAGTTTCCGGGTATGCGCGAAACTGCATCGGCAGACACTCTGAAAGAGAAAAATCTTCCGCTGCCCCAGGATGATATGCGTGAAGCCGTGCCGGAAGATATTCCGAAAGAGAAAGATTTTTCCCAAGATAAAACAGATACCGCAGGAACAGGCTTGATCCGCAATGAAAAGAAGGCGATGCCCAGTATTCTTTTTCTCGTTTCAGAGCAGAATCTCGAAGATAATTCCCCGCGTTACTGGTGGGGAGGAGATTCGTCTTATATCAAAGCCTTTTCGGAAACAGCCATGTCCGAAGAAATGAGAAAAAAAGGATTCACAGTGGTGACTCACGGCTATTTCTCAGCCGGAAGCGATAAAAAAATCGCTATAACATCTCAGCCGGAGCTTGATAATAAAGAAGCTGTGAAAATCGGCTCCCGTTTGCAGGCTGATTTGGTGGTGGTCGGAAAGTCGGTAGTTTATAAGGTATCGGATGAGACCGGAGGAAACAGCTCATTTAACGGCACGGTATCAGCCCGTGTGCTTAGGACCGATTCCGGCAAAGAAATTGCTTCAACCCTTCAGACCACGGTCCGAAAAAATACAGATGAGGACGCGGGAAGCAGGGAAACGCTGTTGTCGGCAGGTGAGATATCCGGCGCGGAACTGGCTTCGCAGATCACAAAAGCATGGCTGGGAGAAGAACCCGAAGTTTCAGGCGGTCGGAGAGAAGATATGACTTCACCGCCCGGACTGCTGAAGCAGGAGGATCAGAAAAAAGATACTGTAACTTCACAGCCCGGACTGCTGAAGCAGGAAGATCAGAAAAAAGATACTGTAACTTCACAGCCCGAACCTCGTCCGCAAGATCAGGAAAAAGACAGAGAAGGCGGGCTGCCGGGAGTTGCCGAACTCCATGTGACAGGAATTTCAAATCTCGGAAATTTCATGCGATTTCGTAAAGTATTGAGCGAAACACCCGAAATAAAAGACATGAAAGTCTATGAACTGAAATCGGATGAGGCAACTCTGATTGTCAATTTTCAGGGCGACACGAACTCTCTCGCAGACATTCTCAAATCCGCAGAGTTCAAATTATTTACTGTAGCGGTCCGTGACATATCGCAGAACGCATTGGATATAGATCTGGTGCCGAAAGATTAAGGTTAAATCTAAGTTATTATGTTTGTAAACATTCCGAATATGCTGTCAGTCATGAGAATTCTGCTGACGCCGCT
>DYRK01000230.1:1875-8737 GCA_020718785.1 Desulfatirhabdium butyrativorans
CTTTGAAGGTAATCAGTCAGCGGTTGCCGCGCTTCCGTCAAGGCAGGACAATACTCGTCTGACATGGTTCAGGGAAAGACTGAACCGAATTGCTGTCGTACAGATACTTCCTATGCTGATGCGTGAAGACAGCAGTATCGAAGAATCTATGCCGGACTACAATATGACGAATTTTGTTTCATGGTATCGCTTTGTTTATCAAAATCAGGGCAAAGCAATAAAAATCACAAATGCCTTGAAGGAAGTTTTAGACGGCTTCGATTATTTTCAATTTTTAAAAACCGGTGAGGAACAAAGGGTTCTCAAATTATCATTTTCAGATAAAAACGGAGAATATTTCTACCGGTTCAACCATATCTCAGACGGGCAACGCATGTTGATTGCTTTGTATGCTCTGATTTACTATGCCCGGTCCGAAGACTATACTTTGTGTATAGATGAACCGCAGAGTTTTGTAACTTTGCCGGAGATACAGCCCTGGCTTATGCAGGTTGAGAAGTTCTGCGACGAAGGAGAACTTCAGGCATTGTTTATTTCTCATCATCCTGAAGTCATAGATTATCTGGCATTGTCTTACGGTTACAGTTTTTCCCGTCAGGTTCATACTCCGACACAGGCACAACGTGTCAAAAAAGACAGCGGCAGCGGCTCGCCGAGTCATGCTCCGCCGTCTCTATACAGAGCTTGTGATGAACTGAAAAGGACAGTCAAAAGAAAGGATTAGCTATGGAAGAATTGATCCGACGAGCAGCAAAAGATATTTCAGATGCAGGAAAAGTTGTAGCGCTTACCGGCGCGGGAATTTCGGTTGAAAGCGGCATTCCGCCGTTCAGAGGAAAGGGCGGAGTATGGGAAAGAATTGATCCCGAGTATGCCAGTATCGAGAAATTCATGCAGGATCCCGAAGATGTCTGGGATGTGCTGATACGGGAGATGAAAGAACTCATTGACAAAGCCATACCCAATGAGGGACACAAAGGACTGGCAAGGCTTGAAGCCATAGGGAAGTTGCAGACGGTTATCACTCAGAACGTGGATGGGCTTCATCAGATGGCGGGAAATACGGACGTGATCGAATTTCACGGAACTTTTGCATGGCAATACTGCATGGAATGCAGAAAACGATGTGAGACAAGTAGAATTGATATGTCGCGGATACCGCCGAGATGCGGATGCGGCGGCATTTACAGACCGGATGTGGTCTTTTTCGGAGAGATGATTCCGCAACAGCACCTTATCCGTTCCCGGCAGATTGCTTCGGAATGCGATGTCATGCTGGTAGTCGGGACATCGGCAGTAGTTCATCCTGCCGCGATGATGCCTGTCATTGCAAAACACAACGGAGCAAAAGTCATCGAAATCAATATGGAACACACGCCGCTGACCCGCGAGATCAGCGATTATCTGCTCATGGGAAGAGCCGGTCAGGTACTCAATGACATTGCAGCGGAATTAGAGAAAAATGACAAGTAATAATTCGGATATGACGGGTCTGGTAAAAATCCTTTCGCTCACTCCTCCTGCACTGCAAGACAATACTTCGGATGCAGACCGGCTGAAAGGCGCATTGAGTCTGGCTTTGACAGGACGGGTTCAGCCCCGTATCATAACAATAGATATGTCTCTCCTGAAAGCTTTGCCGCAACTTCTCAGACAATGGAGCTATCATGTCCGCTGTGCGGTTTTCAAAGATCGCAGCCAATGGATTCTGACAGGAATTACTGACGCGGCGGATACCCGGCCCCTTGCCGGATTAGCGGTTGATCTCGGTACGACCCGTGTGGTTCTGCGTCTGCTGAATCTCTCAACCTCTGAGATATTGGCGGAATCGTCTTTTGACAACCCTCAGATTGCCATAGGACCGGACATCCTGACCCGGATTCATTATACCGATGCCGAAGGCGGTCTGGAACATATCAATCGCCTGATTATCAAGGGGCTGAATCGAGAGATAAGGGAGTTATGTCTCTCCTGCGGCATGGAAACCGCTGATGTGTATTCAATGGCAATTGCCGGAAATACAGCTATGACTCACCTTTTCATGGGACTGAATCCGCACTGGATGATCCGTGAGCCTTATATTCCGGTCGTCAATACCCCAGGTGTAGTAAAGGCTGATGAACTTGGGATTCGGCTGAATCCGCTGGCAAGAGTTCTGATTTTCCCTAATGTGGGGAGTTATTTCGGCGGAGACCTGATTGCAGGCATTTTGTATGCCGGTATGAATACTGCCGAAGAAACAGCAATTCTCGTTGATGTGGGAACAAATGCGGAAGTAGTTCTGGGAAATAAACACTGGCTGATCGGCTGCGCGGGCGCGGCAGGTCCTGCGCTGGAAGGCGGCGTGACTGAAATGGGCATGATGGCAGGTCCCGGAGTCATTGACAGAATTGCGATTCATCCCGATACGCTGCAATTTGAAATACACACTATTGAGGAAAAGCCGCCTCGGGGTATATGCGGTTCAGGAGTGATTGATCTTGCGGCACATCTTTTTCTTTCCGGTATGATTGACATCCGGGGCAAATTTGTGCGATCTGTCTGTAGTGACAGATTAAAGGAAAAAGACGGAATTCTTCATCTCACAATTGTTCCTGCAAAAAATTCTGCAACCGGCAATGATCTGACCGTCAGTCAGGCAGATATTGACAGCCTGATCCGTTCTAAAGCAGCTATGTTTACTATTCTCGAGACCATCGCCATGTCTGTGGGAATGTCTCTGAGCGAGCTTCAGACCTTTTACGTGGCAGGCACATTCGGTTACTTTATCTCCCCCCGATCCGCCATAACTGTCGGGATGATTCCCGATCTCCCCATAGAGACATATAAAGCTTTGGGAAACACTTCTCTGGGCGGGGCAACGCTGGCTTTGACATCGCCCGAATGTTTTGATGAGATTGACCGTATCAGAGATCGGATTACTTATCTTGAACTGAATGTAAATCAGGAATTTATGAACCGTTTCAGCGCGGCAAAATTCCTTCCTCATACGGACCGGTCTCTGTTTCCTTCAGTGAAGGTTTTGTTGTGAGGCATTGCCTGATCAGATAGCCAGTCCGATGAAATTACCGCCGCAATCTGAAAGTGTTCATGCTTGCGGTGCTGATGTCAGAAGACAGGCATAAAAAAGATATTGCTGTCATAGATCGTCAGAGTCTAAGTTCAGACTACCGGACAAAAAATCATAACATTCTGATTTTATTCAGACTGAAACAGAAACGATTTGCAAAATCGTTTTACTGTAAAACGGCTTTGCAAGCCGTTTTTTGTCCGTTTCAGCAGAACGGTCTGAAAAATTGTCCGGTAGTGTGGTCTAAGTTATATATACAAAGTTAATCACCCCGGAGAGGTTATTTTTATGACACAGAAAGAAAATTATGATCTGATTGTTATCGGTTCAGGTCCCGGCGGATATGTGGCATCAGTCCGGGCAAGGCAGTTGGGCCTGAAGGTTGCCTGTGTTGAGAAATCAGCACGGCTGGGCGGCGTATGCCTGAATGTGGGATGTATTCCGAGCAAGGCATTGCTGGACTCCAGCGAATATTTTCATCTCGCGAAAGATCATTTTGCTGCTCACGGCATCAGAATCGGAGAACTGAGTTTAGACCTGCATGTAATGATGGAGCGGAAAAAACAGGTGGTCGAAGAGCTTACCGGACAGGTCAGAAAACTGCTCGAAGGCAATAAAGCAGATATAATTCACGGTACAGCCCGGTTAGTCGGAGCGGATCGGGTGGAAGTCAGCAATCATTCCGACAAGTCTTTGTCTCCGATAATCTTAGAAGCAAAAGCGATTCTGCTTGCCACCGGCAGCGCGCCGGTAACGGTTCCGGGGCTTGAATTTGACGGAAAAAATATTGTCAGTTCCACCGAGGCTCTTTCGTTTGACTCTGTGCCTCAACACCTCGGAATCGTGGGCGGCGGGTATATAGGGCTTGAATTAGGCTCGGTATGGCGCCGTCTGGGATCCGAAGTCACGGTCATAGAAATGCTCCCGAAAATTGCCGCCACATTGGACGGACAGATCGGCAGAGCATTGGAACGGATCCTCACTCAGCAGGGCATTGCGTTCCGTCTGAATACAAAGGTTTCCAAAGCCGAGATTGCCGACAATAAAGTTCAGGTGACGCTGGAAGCAGAAGGCAGCACTTCATCGTTGAACTTTGACAAACTGCTCGTTGCCGTAGGACGCAGACCCCTGACAAAGAACTTGGGTTTGGAAGATATCGGCGTGAAAACAGACTCCCGCACCGGTCAGATATTAGTAGATGAGTCATATCGAAGCAGTATTCCTGCAATTTATGCTATCGGAGATATTATTGCCGGTCCCATGCTCGCGCACAAGGCATCTGCCGAAGGAATTGCAGCGGCAGAGTGTATTGCCGGGCTTCCCGGCGAAGTCAATTATGATACTGTCCCCGCGGTGGTTTATACCTGGCCCGAGGTTGCCTGCGTAGGACTTACCGAAGAACAGGTCAAAGAAAGAGGAATTCCTTACTGTATAGGGACTTACCCTTTTTCCGGCGCGGGACGCGCCCGCTGCATGGGAGAAAAAGACGGCTTTGTCAAACTCATTGCCCAGTCTGAAACAGACCGGATTCTGGGTGTGCATATTATCGGTCCCCGCGCCGCGGACATGATTGCCGAATGCGTTCTGGCAATGGAATTCGGGGCATCTTCCGAAGACATTGCCCGCACGGTTCACGGTCATCCGACCTTTGCCGAAGCCTTGCAGGAAGCAGCCATGGCCGTTCGGAAATGCTCGATTTACGCCTCATAATCGCCCGGTGTTCAGGAATCTGACAAAAAACGGTCTTGACAATTCCGAATTCAAACCCATTTTTATTGCTGTTAAAAGAACGGGAAAAATTCGGTTGTCAAATAACAATGAAGGAGATCGTTTATGGAAAGCAGGAAAGAAACTCGCCAATTCAAAACAGAAATTCAGCAATTGCTTAACATTATTATCAATTCTCTTTATTCCCACAAGGATATTTTTCTGAGGGAACTGATTTCCAACGCGTCAGATGCCATTGACAAGCTTCGCTTCAAATCCCAGACGGAGCCGGACATCCTCGGCGATGATGCTGAATTTAAAATCAGAATCATCGCGGACAAAGACAAAAACACCCTTGAGGTTTCGGACAACGGCATCGGCATGAGCTATGACGAAGTGCTGGAGAACATCGGAACCATTGCCAAAAGCGGAACCGCAGATTTTCTGAAGGCGATTGAGCAGTCCAAAACCCGTGAGGATGTGCTGACGCCGGAACTGATCGGTCAGTTCGGGGTGGGATTTTACAGCTCTTTTATTGTGGCGGAAAAAGTAGAACTGATCACGCGTGCCGCGGGTTCGGACAAGGCTGTTCGCTGGGAATCCACAGGGGACGGATCCTTCGGCATCGAGGAAACGGTCAAAGATTCGCGAGGCACAAGAGTTATCCTTCATCTCAAAAAGACAGAAAAAGATGAGGAAAATTTTACCGAGGAATGGACTATCCGGAACATCATCAAGAAGCATTCGGATTTTGTTGCCTATCCTGTGGTGACGGATGTGGAAAAGGATGAGCCGATTCCTGAAAAGGAACAGGTTTTGGATAAGGACAACAAACCGGTGAATACTACCCGGAAAGTCCGGCAGGAAGAGACCTTGAACTCCATGAAAGCGATATGGGCAAGGGATAAAAAGGATGTGAGCGATGAGGAATATAAAGAGTTCTATAAGCATCTGAGCCATGACTGGAATGATCCTCTCACGCATGTTCATCTCAGGCTCGAAGGAACTACCGAGTACACCATGCTGCTCTACATTCCTTCAAAAGCTCCTTTTGATATGTTTCATTACGAGCGGAAGCACGGTATTCAGTTGTACTGCAAGCGCGTTTTCATCATGGAAAGCTGCAAGGAACTGCTGCCGGAATATCTGCGCTTTGTAAAAGGAGTTGTGGACGCGCCGGACCTGAACCTCAATGTGAGCCGGGAGATTTTGCAGCAGGATCGGTTAGTTAAAAACATCCGCAAGAATGTTATAAAGAAAATCCTCGAACTGCTTGCCGGGATGGACAAGGAGCAGTATGAAAAATTTTATGCCGAATTCGGCTCCGTAGTCAAAGAAGGTCTTCACACGGACTGGGAAAACAAGGACAAAATTGCGGACCTGCTCCGTTATAAGACCAGCAAATCCGGGGATAAGTTTATATCGCTTCAGGATTATGTCTCAAACATGAAGGCGGAACAGAAGGAAATTTACTATATCACCGGCGACAATCTTTCCACCCTTATCAACAGTCCGCATTTGGAGAGTCTCAAGGAAAAGGATTACGAAGTCCTGCTGATGACCGATCCTGTGGACGAATGGGTCACGATGTCCTTGACCGAGTATAAGGAAAAGAAACTGCGGAGCGCGGAAAAAGGGGAATTGGAATTAGACAAGGCGGATGACAAGAAGAAAGACGAATACACGGCTCTGTTTGACTGCATCAAATCCAATCTGGAATCCAAGATCAAGGAAGTCAAGCAATCTTCACGCCTTAAAGAATCTCTGTCCTGTCTGTCGGGAGATGATTATGATATGAGCGCGTACATGGAAAAGCTTCTCAAAGCCTCGGGTCAGAAAGCCCCGGAAGTCAAACGGGTGCTGGAACTGAATGTGAACCATCCGGTTCTTCCCAAAATCAAGGCATTGTTCGAAAAGGACAAAGACAGCGAAAAGCTGAAGGACTACAGCAGCCTGCTCCTTGACATGGCGGTTATCGGCGAAGGGGGCAAGGTGGAAAATCCCTCACAGTTCAGCAAAATGGTAGGGGAACTGATGTCCGAAGCTTTAAAAGTATAATCTCCGTCTGATGCAAAAAAGAAAAAA
>DYRK01000231.1:0-3074 GCA_020718785.1 Desulfatirhabdium butyrativorans
ATCTTCCAGAGCGCGAAGGCAGTCCTGGGGAAGCCGATGCGTTCCCTTTCCTTCGAGACTGACCTCCACGAGGGCATCCGGATCGTTGATAGCCATATCCGGATCAACAATAATGCCGTGCAGTCCTATATATTCATCCATATAGTCTTCCCATATCTCATCTTCCGACCGCCTGAATATCTCGATTTTCTGACCTTTGCGAAACGTCATAGCTTTCTCCTTTTCACGTGTTCGAGGTTCGAGGTTTGAGGTCAGAGGTCAGAGGAAAATAATACCCCGAACCTCTGACCTCTGACCTCTAAACTCTGACCTCTACCCCATAACCTCCGAATGCGATATTGCCGCTTTTTTCTTTGCACAGGCGCCGCAGAGCGCATGGATGCCGATGCTCGGACTGACTGCCTTGTCTGTGCGTTTCCGTACATAGTCAAGGTATCTGGCAGGACCGAGCGTCGCGCCGCATTGCTCACAGTACAGCAGCTTTTGACGGTTCAGCACGGTTCCGCACAGAGACAGCACTCTTTCGCCTTTGACATCCTGTATCTGCATGGCATGATTGGGACAGTTTGCCGCACACGCGCCGCAGGCAATACACCGTTCTTCCGTACTTCTGAAATCTGTTGCCACCGGATGGTCAAAATTCAGATAGCCTAATTTCAGCGCGTCAATGCTCATTTTATCCCGGCAGATTTTCACACATTTGCCGCAACGACCGCAGATGTCGCAGCGAAGACAGCGCCGGGCTTCCTCCCGGACCGCATTTTCCGAATATCCCAGTTCCACCTGCTGAAACAGGGTACGGCGACGGTCAATATTCAGCAGCGGCATCTCCGGCCGTTTTAAAACCATTTTCGTCGCCGCGGGAACCTGCAAAAAATCTGCTCTGGACTGACGCACCGGAACCCGGGGCATTTTAGGCTGAGGAATCCCGGACAAATAGCGGTCTATGGATTCTGCTGCTTTTTTCCCGCCTCCGATGGCTTCGATAACGGTGGCAGGACCCGTCACCGCATCTCCGGCAGCGAAAATTCCCGGACAGGAAGTCTCCATGGTAGTCATATTCACGTCAATCGTATGCCGCCGGGTCCATTTCAGATCGGAAAGCGACAGCATTCCCTCGGCATCCACCTGCTGACCGATGGCACTGATAACAGCATCCGTGGGCATAAAATAATCGCTGCCCGGAACCGGAACCGGCGATTTCCGTCTGCTGCCCTCTGTTTCCTTCATTTCGGCTCTGAGACATTTCAGCGCAGTGACTTTTCCCTTTTCTCCCACAATCTCCACAGGCACTGTGAGAAAAGAAATATGAATGCCTTCTTCTTCTGCCTGCTCCACTTCTTCAATATCTGCGGGCATTTCCGAGCGGGTTCTCCGATAAGCTATAGTCACATTCGGGCATCCGAGTCTTAAACAGGTTCTTGCCGCATCAATGGCAACATTTCCGCCGCCGATGATAATGACGCGTTTGCCCGGCATCCGACGGTCCCCGAGTGCCACCTGTCTTAAAATATCTATGACGTCAATGACCTGCGGAAAGTCATTTTCTCCCGGAATGTTGAGTTTCAGGGATTTGTGCGCGCCGATGGCGAAAAAGAATGCCTCAAATCCTTCGGCTTTCAGCGATTCCAGCGTCACATCCGAGCCGAAGCGGGTATTGAAACGAAATTCGACTCCCAGTTCCTGAATCATTGCCGCTTCCCTGTCAATGACTTCTCTGGGAAGACGATATCTCGGAATGCCCACCATCAGCATTCCGCCGGCTACGGGCAATGCCTCAATGACTCGCACCTGATAGCCTTTGAGAGCCAGATAATAGGCTGCGCTCATGCCGCCCGGACCTGCGCCGATCACGCAGACTTTTTTGTTTTTATCCGGCTCTTTTTCCGGATTCTGATAACTCTGCTCCGACATGGCGCGTTCCGCGGCAAAAGCTTTGAGAAATTTGATGGAAACGGCTTTGTCCATACGCGCCCGCACACACATGAACTCACAGGGGCGGGTGCATACCAGCCCGCAGACCCAGGGAAAAGGATTGTCTTGCCGGATGATATTGATCGCTTCGGCGTCCCTTCCCATTCCGATGAGCGTAAGATAAGTCGGCACATCTATTCCCGCGGGACATGCGGTCTGGCAGGGCGCAGGCGCCAGTTTCACGCAGTCGCCGGTGGAACAGTTGTGCGTTTTCACATGGCTTGCAAATACTTCAAAATGCTCCTCCAGATCGGAGAGAAGCTTTTTTCCGGATTCAAATCCGGCTTTGTCGTCGCTTTGAGTCATCATCTCCAGCGTCAGGGATTTCACAGCATTCAGATGCTCGCTCCCTGCTCTGCCCCAAGCCACATCTTCTATAAGCTCCAGTATTTCTTCCGCAATTCTCCGGGTTTTCGGATGACTCAGGCTCCCGGAAGCGATCATATCTCTCAGATCGGTGACGGTACGATTGACCGGACAATTTGTAACAGATGTCATGTTCCCTCGCTTTATAAACCGCATTCTAAGGCTGCCACAATTTTGGCATGTCTTTCGCGCCGGACCCGAGGCATATCTTCGGCAAGTCCGAAGTGAAGACAGTGGCTGGTGCATATTGTGACACACGCGGGTTCCAGCCCCTGATCTATCCGGTCCATGCAGTAGTCGCACTTGATCACGGTCCCGGTTTCCGGATTCCACTGGGGCGCGCCCCAGGGACAGGCTGACATGCAGGTTTTGCAGCCTACACATTCATCCTGATTGATAAAAACAATACCGTCTTCGGGTCTTTTCTGCATGGCGCCGGTGGGACAGGCTGCCACACACCAGGGTTTTTCACAATGAAAACAGGGCATAAAAATATAGGCTGCCTTAGGCATACTGCCAACAAACTTGGGTCCGACCGTGACGATATGGCAGAGTCTGGGACCCGCCGGCAAAGATTTATTGGTCTTACACTGAATTTCACAGGAATGACATCCGATACATTTTCGGGTATCCTGAAACAGATAGTATTTGCTCATTATTTCTTTCCTCTCATTCGGGTGCAGTAAACCTTGCACTCATCCATCATAGTAAAGCGGGTTTCAAACCCGCTCTAC
>DYRK01000231.1:3174-5274 GCA_020718785.1 Desulfatirhabdium butyrativorans
GTAAAGCGGGTTTCAAACCCGCTCTACTGTGACAAAGGTTTCATGCAGCGCGGGACTGCCGCCGATTTTATCCGAGACATTTGCCTGCAATACGGTGTCTGCCATGCCTTTATTATAACAACGTGAAGCCGCAGCCGCAGTATGTCCGAAACCGTGAAGCATGAATACCGTTTCAGGATGAATCAGGTCTGTGACAAAGGCTTTGATTTTACCGGAACCCTGTTCCGAGGCAACGGTCACAGTGTCATTGTCGGCAATGCCCAGCGCGGAAGCCTTTGCCGAATTGATCCAGAGAACATTTTCCGGGCATATTTCGTTCAGATAGAGGTTGTTCTGAGTGGAGATATGCGTATGCAGGGCAACGCGTCCGGTCACGAGTCTGAACTGTCCGTCTGAAGGCTGAGGAATCGGCTCATATTCGGGAAAAGATTCAAATCCGGCATTTTCCAGCAGAGAAGAACGGAACTCGATTTTTCCCGAAGGCGTTTTGAATTTGATGCCTGTTTTTCTGTCCCAGAAAATCTGCTCTTTTCCGTAAGCCACAAAACCTTTTGCCTCAAAATCTTTCAGGGAAAAGCCGGTTCCCTCCAACTGCCACTGCACGAGTTCTTCCATGCTGTTATAGGGAAAATAGCTCCCGATGCCGAGCCTTTCCCCAAGCTGTTTCAGAATCATTGCGCCCTCGCGGGTGTCGTAGCGCGGGGGAACTGCCTGTCTGCGTATGAACAACTGGGGTTTCAAGCCGTCTGCCTGCTGAATGCAGTCGGTCCGTTCCAGATACACGGACTCCGGCAGAATCACATCCGAATACCATGCGGTTTCGCTGTGGTTAATATCTATGGCGACAATCAGATCGAGTTTGTCCAATGCTTTGCGGGTAAGGTTTTTATCCGGTATGGACATCAGCGGATCAAAACGGAAAGCAATCAGCGCTTTGACAGGATAGGGATCATCATTGAGAATCGCTTGCGGCAGCATCTGAGCCACGCCGTGATTGGGGTCCGGCAGCGGAAAATCAGGCGTTCCCACTTTGTCAAAACGCGGCATTTCGATTTTGGGAAATTTCTGTTCTGTGAGTTTTCTCGGTGCTTTCGCGCCCACTTCCCCGGGACCTTTTTTGAAGAAAAATCCGCCTTTTGCCTCAATGCTCCCCATGAGGGCATTGAGCATCATAATTGAGCGGCGCAGATAAATTTCATTGGTATGACTCGCGCCCCTATAGCCGAAATGAAAGATCACCGAAGGTTTGTCTTCACTCATCTCTCTTGCCAAAGCCCTCATTTCGGCAGCCGGAATGCCGGTTTCTTTTTCAGCCCATTCCGGCGAATACTTTTCGACAAATGCCTCAAGATCGGACAAGCCATGCACCCATCGCTCAACATAATCCGTGTCATACAGTTTTTCTTTGAGAATGATATGAATCAGCGCGTAGTTGAGCGCAAGATCGGTTCCGGGACGGATCATCCAGTAGCGATGCGCCTTTGTGGCGGTTACGGTCACTCTGGGATCAATATAGGTCAGTTTTGCGCCTTTGTCCAAAGCTTCCATAAGCGTATTGACTTCTTTTACCGATATGGCTTCAAAAATATTTCTGCCGTAGAGAACAATCTGCCGGACGTTTTTATAGTCCATGTTCATCTGTGCGTCTGTATAGCCGAACAAAGACCGGCACGCGGTATTGACCGAGCCTTTGCAGACCGCATCATGCGTAAAATGGTTCGGGGATTTCAACGCCTTCATAAAAGTTTTGCTCACATGGGTCGCCAACTGGGTGCGCTCTCCCAGAACAATACTGTGAGGTCCGTGTTCTTCGATGATTTCTCCGAGCTTGTGCGCAACAAAATCAAGGGCTTCATCCCAATCTGCTTTCCGCCATTTGCCGGAACCCCGTTCACCGACACGAATCAGCGGGGTTTTCAGTCTTTCATTGTCATACAGCAGAGAAATGCCCGCCGCGCCTCTGGGACAAAGGCTGCCTTCGATTCCCGGCACATGCGGATTGCCTTCTATCCATTGAACCCGATTGTTTTTTACCAATACTTTGATCGGGCATCGCACCGAACACATAAAGCATAAACTGTAAACGGTTTTGTCTGTCAT
>DYRK01000231.1:5374-8732 GCA_020718785.1 Desulfatirhabdium butyrativorans
TTATGTAGGGTGGGCAGAGCGCAGATCAGATGCTTAAAAGCCAGATTTGTTGATGCGCTCTGCCCACCCTACGTTTTTCATCAAGTGCATAACTCCTATATATTTATATTAATCCCAATGAGCATAATATCTGCGGCTCTTGGTCTGCGGTCTCATCTTCACGGACAATACAGAGTCTGTATTCTTCCCTGAGCGAAGTCGCCAGTTCCGCGAGTCCCATATCCGAAATGCCGGCTTTCAACTGTCTGCCGATGGTTTCACGGGCAAATTCTTTTAACGGAAATCTGTAAATATCTTCAATCGCGTGTTTCAATGACTCATTGACAAAAAGCGTATTCCGATTGCTTTCATAATAGCCGATTAAGCGCATATATGCCCGGTATCTCACGCCTGATTTTTTCCCCAACTGACCGCCGACGGTCTTTTCAATATTTCTCATAAATTCAATGCTTTTTCCCACAAGTTCATGATGATGCGCCGATCTGATTTCCGACGGTGTATCCGCGCTGCATCGCGCTGCTTTCAAAATGGCAAACTGGGAATAGGTGATCAGTTCTCCTTTTGGATTGACCCATACCAGCACATCATTGTCATCAGCAGTCCGGGCATAAACAATCACACCCTGTTTTTCTC
Source organism: Desulfatirhabdium butyrativorans (assembly GCA_020718785.1). Taxonomy (GTDB): domain Bacteria; phylum Desulfobacterota; class Desulfobacteria; order Desulfobacterales; family DYRK01; genus DYRK01. The sequence continues at coordinate 6,008 of DYRK01000231.1, forward strand.
TTTCTCCGGTGTTTTTTTTGGCAGAATAAATCATATCAGACAAATCCGGGATAATCTTTTTCAGTTTCGGATCCGCGTCTGTGGCGTTTTTCCAGATTTGAAATGAGTAGGAAGCCAAATCCACTTCGCTGTCTTCATCGTCATCCAGAATACCGGATTTCTCATTGTAGAGATCACGGATATTGACCGGATCGCCGTCAAAAAAAGTTTCATCTGTTCCGACCACTTCCGCGTTTTCTCGGATACGGTGTTTCAGCCGTTCTCTTAAATTGATAATCTGTTCTACTCCGTCTTCAGGCAGAAATGAATAGCATAAAATTTTTTCCGCTTTCTGACCGATTCGGTCCACTCTGCCCGCGCGCTGAATCAGACGGATAATTGCCCAGGGCAGATCATAATTGACAATAATATGAGCATCCTGCAAATTCTGTCCTTCGCTCAGGACATCTGTTGTAATGAGTATCCTAAGTTCATGTCCCGGCTCAATGCTTCTGTTATTGCTCACAGGGCTGAAGCGGTAAGCATAAGCTGTGGGATTTTCATCTGTTCCGGTAACACACGCGCTTTGTTCCAGATTCCGCTTTTTCAACTGCGCTTCCAGATAATATGCCGTATCTGCAAACTGAGTGAAAACCAGAATCTTTTCTTTGCTGTGGATTTTTGTGCATAAGTCATGCAGAGCGTTCAGTTTCCGGTCTTTGTCAGGATTCGGATTCGGAGCCATGTTCAGGATTTCCAGCAGATTCCGGGCATCTGCGAGCAGATCGTTTTTCAGTTCTTTGACAAAAAATTCGCTCCGTATCCAGTCAAACCGGCTTTCATACACCGTGCTGAAAGACTGATACACGGTCTCTGCCTTGTCATAACAGCATTGCTCATCCGGCACAAGCCAAGTCTTTTCTTCGCTGCGGTCGTTCTCGTCCATATCCGCATCCGCATCCGCATCTTCGAGAAATTCGTCCAAGACATGCGCTTCCTGTGTTCCGACGGGCAAAGGCTGCTGATTTTCAATCGCATAAATGAAAATGAAATTTCTCAGGATATGACGGCTCAATGAAAGCAGAAAGGAATATCCGCTGCTTTCCAGACGCTTGAACAGATTGGTGCGGGCAAATCCCATGAGCCGTCTGCCTGCACGGGAAAGATTTTTCTTTACGGTTTCCTCAGCCGCCGTGGCTTTTACCAAAGACTTTTCATTCAGGTAGTTGCCCATGCCGTATCTCGGCAGATTCAGACTGTTGATGATACTGACCACTTTTTCTGAATAGAGCCGGGTACAGAGGTCTTCCTTATCTGCCGGATCAAATGGATATTCGGCTTTTTTTGCGATTCTATCGGGAAAATAGGAGCGTCTGCCGTCGGAAAACAGGAGATATTTCCGTCCGGTTTCCGCATCGGTTTCAGCGTAGTTTTCCTTGATAAAACTCCGGGTGCGCCGGATCAGATACAGGCGCATGAGTTCCCGCCAGTCATTGCTGAAATCACTCTGCTCAAATGCCGCGAGACTTCTCAGCGGCACATTGTGTTTGTCCATGAACTGCGTTTTTCCGCCGAGGCTTTGAATATAGCTTTCCGGGCTGATGCCCAGGTCTTTGTCTTCAGAGATAAAGAGGCGCAGTTGATTGGAAAGGTCCGAGTAGTTTTTGTTGTAGGGCGTCGCGGAAAGCATAATCACTTTGCTGTCATTGAGCCTGATGTATTCCTCAATTGCCTTATAGCGTTTGCCTTCCCGATTCCGCAGATTATGGCTTTCGTCAATAATCACCATGCGGTATCGCCGCAGTTTGGGCAGTTGCGTCTGAACCATGCTCTGGGAAAGGACTTTTGCCCGCAATTGATAGCGGTGGATATAGTCCTCCCACATTTCCGTGATATTTTTGGGGCAGATAATCAGGGTTTCCAGAAAAAAATCTTCTTCAAAAATCTTTGCCAAAGCAGCGGCAATCATGGTTTTTCCCAAGCCCACCACATCGCCGATCATCACGCCCTCTCTTTTGTTCAGATAGCGGGCAGCCAGCAGCACGGCTTTTTCCTGAAATTCCAGAAGTTCTTTCCGAAAGACTTTGGGCAGGTTAAATTCTGTCAGACCGGCTCTGGCTTCACGGGAAAGATGATATACCATTTTCAGATAGACATAATAGGGCGGAATCAGGTTTTCCGATGCCCAACTGTCCGCGATGATGTCGGCAAGAGACGCTGAAATATCAATACACCATCGGTCGTTCCAGCGGTCGTCAAACCATTTTGCCAGCTTTCGGGCTGCATCCTGCTCCAGCACATCCACATTCAGTTCGCCCTGTGAAGAAAGTCCCGCAAAGGTCAGATTGCTGCTGCCCATATATGCGACAAGCGGGCTGATGCTGTCGGCTCTGAACAGGAGATAAAGCTTGGCATGAAGCGGGCGCAGAAACAGCTTGACGATGACTTTCTTTGCTCTGATCTGACGGGCTAATTGCTGCAAGGCATTTTCATCAGCGTTTGTGGGAATGCCGACGGTCAACTGGCTTTTAAATTCCTGTGCAAGCTGTTTTTTCAAACCCAGGGCTGCCTGATTGTCTATCATGGTTTGTCCGGCTGAGGAAAAATATTCACGGATCAGGTCTCTCGGCGCTCTCTGCATTCCCACCAGCAGACGGCAGCATTTTTCCGGTTCTCCGGCATAATTTTCAATATAATCAGAAAGATGTTTCCAGCCTCTTAAATTGAAATATCCCACGCAGAAATC
>DYRK01000950.1 GCA_020718785.1 Desulfatirhabdium butyrativorans
GACTGAACACGCCTGCAACACAGGCAGCAATGTATTCTCCCAGACTATGCCCCAAAACTGCATCCGGCTTGATCCCCCAAGATTTCCATAACTCGGCAAGGGCGTATTCTACCGCAAATAAAGCAGGCTGCGAATAAACGGTTTCATCCAATAAGCTCCGGTCTTCGATCCGCAAATTCCGTATTGCAAGCGGATTGGCGGTTAAAGATCGACTACTTTCAATTCCTTTGGGATAAAGCACTTCGAGCAGGGATTTGTCTTTATAAGGCGAAAGTCCGGTTTTGCTCAGATAAGCATCACAACGCTCTATGACTTCTCGAAAAACAGGCTGTGTTTCATATAACTGCCGTCCCATGCCCACATACTGTGCGCCCTGACCGGTAAAAAGAAATACGAGCTTGGGTTTTTTATTCCTAAGATGCCCCGTAACTAAGCCGTTTGTCCGCTTCACTTCGGAAAAAGCCGAGAGTCTTTCTTTTGCCTGATCCGAAGATTCGGCTGTAATTGCCAAGCGATGATTGAAATGCGAGCGTCCGGTATTGGCAGTGAAACAAATGTCTCCTATGTCTTCATCAGTATGTTCAGCCATATATTTCGCATATCGCTCCGCTGACTGCTTCAATGCCGCCTCTGTTTTTGCCGATAACGTGAGCAAATGCAAAGGCCGCTTTAATGAAGACGGAGCATCGGCGGCTTTCATCCGAAAATCTTCAACTACAATATGGGCATTGGTTCCGCCGAAGCTGAAAGCGCTGATGCCTGCAATACGAGCTTTGTCTCCTGAGGTCCAGAGTATCGCTTCTGTCGGCACTTTCACCGGAAAGTCATTCCAAGAAATATGCGGATTCGGCGTATTGAAATGCAGATGCCGAGGAATTTCTTCGTTTCGGAGAGACAAGACCACCTTGAGCAGACTCGCCATTCCCGCAGCCGCTTCGAGATGTCCCATATTCGTTTTGACCGAACCGATGACTAAGGGATGATCCTGAGAACGATTTTTGCCGAATACCGCTCCGAGTGCGCCGACTTCTATGGGATCGCCCAGCGATGTGCCGGTGCCGTGGGCTTCTATATAGTCAACCTGAGACGGTTCTACTTTTCCGCTTGCCAAAGCCTGACGAATGACTCTCTCCTGAGCGGGTCCGCTCGGAACAGTCAAGCCGCCGCTGGGACCGTCATGATTTACCGCCGAACCCCGAACCAGCGCGAGAATATTGTCTCCGTGAGACAAAGCATCTGAAAGCCGCTTGAGAACAACTACGCCGCAGCCTTCTCCACGTACATACCCGTCTGCTACGGCGTCAAAAGTTTTTGAACGTCCATCGGCAGCCATCAGATTCGCTTTGGAAAAACTGATCGTGATTTCCGGCGCAAGCATCAGATTCACGCCGCCGACCAGCGCCATATCGCATTCTTTCCGGCGCAGGCTCTGGCAGGCAAGATGTAGTGCTACTAAAGCCGAAGAACAGGCAGTATCCAAAGCAAAGCTCGGACCGGTCAGTTTCAGGATGTAGGAAAGACGTCCAGCAGCCAATCCTACGGTATTGCCGGTTCCGAAATATGCGTCAATATTGCCCGGATTCCCGGATTGAAGCAGACGTGAGCCGTAGTCAAGGCTCATCATGCCGATAAATACGCCCGTAGAACTGCCTGCTGCTTGACTCGGGGGCAGATTGGCATTTTCCAAAGCTTCCCATGCGACTTCCAACAACAATCGCTGTTGCGGATCAAGCGTGAGAAGTTCTGTCGGCGAAATACCGAAAAAATAAGCGTCAAAGC
>DYRK01000232.1:0-5944 GCA_020718785.1 Desulfatirhabdium butyrativorans
TTGGGAACGAGAGGAAAGCTTGGGAACGAGAGGCAAATGCGATTGTTGCAGCTTTCATGTTCAGATTTCTTTTCCCTGCTCTTTAAACAGTTTCTCCACACTCCCGGCACTCCAGCCAAGAACCCCGGCAACAGCTTTCGGAAGTTCCGAATTTTCTCCGGAGGCTTTCCACACGCGGAAGAGATTTTTCAGTATGATACCCTGAGCATAATGATTGTTGGCGATAATAAACATTTCGAGAGCCTGCAAAAAATAGTCCCGAGCCTCTTTCCAGTGCCGCTGCTCCATGGCTGCGATTCCGAGCCTGTGGAAAATCAGGGACCGGTCATGCCTGCTGTTGAATTCCGTGCTGATGACAAGTGCCTGCCTGAGATATTCTTCTGCCTGCTGCCAAAGACGCTGTTTCTCCGCGGTTTTTCCCAGATTCCGAAGAACCGGGAATCTGAGCCGGGCTTTCTGCTGCTCATCAAGAACGGTCAGATTATCAAGCAGAGATAAGACGGTCTGAAAAGATTTTTCGGCATCCGCGTACTGTCCGAGTTCCATCTGCCGGGCCGCAATCCGGTTCATCACGACAACGAAATCCGCGCCGGTTTCACGGGACAGTTCTTCATCAGAATAGTTCCCGAGCTTTTCTGAAATTGTCTTTCCCGTTTCATTTCGTCTGTTTCTGTCCGGATGGGCAAAAATCGCCGCGCAGATATTCAGGACAGACTTTTTTGCATCCAATGCCAGATTCATTGCCGCAGTCAGATTTTCATATTCCAAGCGGATAAGAGTGTGTCCCAGCCGTCTTTGCAGCCTGTTTCCCGACAGTGCAAGTTCGGTCATATACGCTCCCAATTCGGTATAATGTTCCAGAAATGCCCTTTCAATCCCGTGTCGTATCTCTTCTCTCCGCGAAGTGTTTTGAAATGTTCTTAGGAAATCGGAACATACCGGATTGATATAGAAAAATCCGAACACTTCGGGATGAGGCAGAAGCAGTCCCCAGTTGATTGCCTGTAAAAAAACCTGTTCCAGCGAATCTATTGGCAGATGCCTCAGTTCGGGCTGTTGTCTCAGTCGGTTGAGATACTGACCGAAAAGATTCCGTCCCCTCGCGCCACTTGCAATGACTGAAGCAAACGGTGCGAGACAACTCAGTAAATCCTGTGCCAGAAGGGACAGAGCGCATCGGGAGACAGACAGGTCTTTCCCGGCTGATCCGTGTAACCCTCTGCTGTCCTTATCAATGGCGACCCAAAAGTGGTTACTGCATATAAAAGGAGATTGTGCGATGTTCATGGCTGCCCCCCTTCATGTTTGAAATTGCTGTGTTTCCAAAGCGATCTGTTTTTTTTCCCTTTAATATTGAAATACACAGAAGGCATTTTTTTCTTACGATGAAATGCCGGGTTCCGGTTTCGGAAACCTTGACTGCTTATTTATCAGAAAAAAAAAGGAGGTCAATACGGTGGGAGGTGTATTCAAAGGGTAGAAATTTTCTGCTTGCCGGAGATTCGGCAGCTTTTAAAAAGGTGTCAGATATTTTTTCGTAACAGTCGCGGAATTTGACATGAGGATATTCGGAATTTTTTTACGCACCTTGCCGGCATACAATTCTGTTTTCTCTATTATAATAATTTGAAAATAAAATAAAAAAATTGAAAATGCCGAAGAATCCGAAATCCGGCGGTTTGAATATCCGTCCGGACAATTTTGTAAAAACAGAAAAATTATTTGCCAAATATCAAAAAAAATGCCAAACAGCGATGTAAATGATGTTTTTTAATAGAAGCAGGGGTGTATTCCCTAAAATGTAGTAACAAAAATTTGTGTTAAAAAACAGCCGGTAACTGAACAATGGTTGCAAAAAGCAGTAATCTGCCCAGCGAATTCTATTCGCATTTCAAGATATTTCACGAACTGATGGCGATCAAGATCCGCGATATTCTTTTAGTTTCCAGCCCCTATGATGCCTTCATCATGGAGGAGGACGGAAGTCTTGCCTCAAGGATTATCAACGAATACAGCGGACTGAATCTGAGCCATCCCCCGCGTGTGACCCGGACATCATCGGCATTGCAGGCTTTGACACTTCTGCATCACAGAAAATTCGATATGGTGCTGACCATGCCGCATCTCGATGAAATGGACGGGTTTTCACTCGGTCTGGAAATCAAGAAAATCCGGCCGAATATGCCGGTGATTCTCCTCGCGCACGGAGCCAGAAGCGTTTATCCGCTCCCGGAAAACAAGAACTGCGACGGCATTGACGATATTTTCATCTGGTCCGGCAATTCCGACCTTCTGCTCGCGCTGGTGAAAAATGCCGAAGACCGGCTCAATGCCGAAGCCGATACTCAGCGGGCAATGGTCAGGGTGCTGATTCTGGTCGAGGATTCTCCGATTTACCGCTCCTCTTTCCTGCCGCTCATCTACAAAGAAATCGTGAAACAGACTCAGGCAGTTCTGGGAGAAGGGCTTAACGAAGACCACCGGCTCCTTAAAATGCGCGCAAGACCCAAAATTCTGGTTGCCGAAAATTATGAAAAAGCCATGTTTCTTTGCGAAAAATACCGTAAATTTCTTTTCGGGATTATCTCGGACGCCCGCTTTCCCAGACAGGGCAAATTGGACCCCGATGCCGGTCCCCTTCTGTTTTCCCATATCAGAAAAGAGATTCCGGACCTGCCTCTTCTGCTGCTCAGTTCGGACACTGCAAACAGAGAAAAGGCAAAAAAAATTCCCGCTATGTTTTTAGACAAAAACGCGCCGAATCTTCTGTCGGAAATCCATGAATTCTTTCTGTCTCATCTCGGATTCGGGAATTTTATCTTCCGGATGCCTGACGGCAGAGAAATTGCCCGTGCCTCGGACCTGCGCTCGCTCGGGGAGCAGGCTGCGAAAATACCGGATGAAAGTCTTGTCTATCACGCCACGCGCAATCATTTTTCCAACTGGATCATGGGAAGGTCCGAAATAGCGCTGGCCTCTCAGTTCCGTGAGGTTCATACCTCTGATTTCAAAGATGTCGGCGAAATGCGGCAATATATCATTTCCAATATTCATGAACTCCGCAAATGGCGGCAGAAAGGCGTTGTTGCCGTGTTCAGACCACATACTTTCGATGCCGATGTGATGGATTTCGTAAAAATCGGCAAAGGCTCACTGGGCGGAAAAGCCCGGGGGCTGGCTTTTATCTCGGCATTGCTTCATCAGAATCCGAATATCTATGAAAAATATTCGGAGATCAATATCAAAGTCCCCCAGACACTGGTTATAACTACCGAAGGTTTTGAGGCTTTTGTAAGTGAAAACAACCTCAAATATCTTGCCGGAGACGGATTTTCCGACAAAGAAGTGGCAGAGAAATTTTTAAATGCCCGGATGCCGGAGTGGTTGGTCAGTGATCTTGAAGTCTTTCTGAAACAGGTGAGACATCCCTTGTCCGTGCGTTCCTCAAGTCTGCTGGAAGATGCCCAGTTTCAGCCTTATGCGGGTCTGTATCATACCTATATGATCCCCAACAACCATCCTGATCTTTCCCTGAGACTCCGGCATCTTGTCACTGCCGTCAAACTTGTCTATGCCTCCACATATTACGAAAGCCCCAAAGCCTTTGCCAGAAATACTTCGAATCAGCCGCAGGAAGAGGCAATGGCAGTGATCGTCCAGCAACTGGCAGGCGCGGAGTACGGCGACTGGTTCTACCCTGCCGTATCCGGCGTGGCACAGTCCCATAATTTCTACCCGGTTTCCCCCATGAAAGCCGAAGAAGGCATTGCCCATATTGCTGTCGGAATGGGCAGAACAGTTGTGGAAGGAGAAAAAACTCTGCGCTTTTCTCCCAAATATCCGAATATCATGCCTCAGTTTTCCACGGTGGATGATATTCTGAAGCACAGCCAGCGATTTTTTTATGCACTCAGGGTAAAAAATTATTCCGATGATCTGAATTTCAGGCAATATTCCAATCTGGAAAAACGGGAAGTTGATGAGGCTGAAGCAGAGTTTCCCGTAAAGACACTTGCCGGCACCTACGTGCCTGAGGAACACCGTATCCGCGATTCGGGTTATCTCCCGGGACCCAAGGTGATGACTTTTGCTTCGGTGCTTAAATACAAGACATTTCCTTTGGCAGAACTTCTGTATGATTTTCTGGGGCTTGCACGAAAAGGAATGGGCTGTCCCGTGGAAATAGAATTCTCGGTCAATCTGAGTTCCGACAAAAAGCAGAAAAGCGATTTCTATATCTTGCAGCTGCGTCCCATGGTCACGGACGAAGACCGGTTCGAGGTGAAAATCAGTCCCGATGATATCGGTGCAGCGTTCTGCTGTTCCGAACAGGCTCTGGGAAACGGAAAAAATGAAGCCATTGCAGATATTGTCTATGTCAAACCCGATGACTTCAAGACAGAAGCAACGATACGGATTGCAGAAGAGATAGGAAAAATGAATTCGGGCTTGGTCAGGGAAAAGCGGCCATATCTTCTTGCAGGACCCGGACGATGGGGATCATCTGACCGCTGGCTCGGTATTCCGGTACAGTGGCGGGATATTTCAGGCGTGGCAGCAATCGTCGAGATCAGGAATGAAAAACTCAGGGCAGATCCGTCTCAGGGGTCTCATTTTTTCCAGAACATCACATCTCTGGGAATTCATTATGTCACTGTGACCGAAGGACTTGCGGGTGAACGGTTTGACTGGGAATGGGTCCGCGGACTGCCCGCGGTTGAGGAAACAGACTATCTGCGGCATGTCAGGCTTGAACAGCCTTTTGTTCTTAAAATTGACGGCAGGATGTCGCGGTGTGTGATGCTTGAGGTGAGGGGTCAGAGGTAAGGGGTGAGAGGTGATGATACCTTTCACCTCTGACCTCTTACCCCTGACCCCTGACCTTAATTTCAACTGAGTCAAAACAAATCATGAAAATATCAGGCTCGGATATTCCTCAGGCGGATATGCTTGACGATGTGGTTCTCACGGTCAAAGCTGTAAAAGAAGGGGAACGCACATTTCAGGGGATAGCGCGATATCTCGGCAAGGCTGACCGGCAGGGGCATTACTACAGACGTGCGGCAGAGCTTCTCGGTTTTATACAGAATCATCAGAATAACGCTGTGCTGACTTCCTCCGGCAGGGAATTTTTCGGAGCTTTGCCGGAAAAACAGAACACGCTGCTGGCAATGGCTGTTTTCAATGTCAGGATATTCCAGCGGATGATTCCTCTTTTTGAAATGTATCCGCAAGGGCTGACAAGGGCTGAATTAAAAGCTTTTACCGCAGGAGTCACACAGGATGCTGCCGGAAGCGTGATGACCCGCCGTGTCACAACAGTTCTGAACTGGCTTGAATCGCTGTCTGTTTTGGATAAGACATCCGGACGATACCGGCTTTTATCTGAAAAACTGCCTTTGATCAGATTTCAGGATAATGAAGCCCTGATGCCCGGAATCAGCGATCTCAGGGATTACGAAGCTGTTGAAAACCGGGCGAAAACAGCCGCTGCCGGAATGACGGTTATAAAAAGACAGGCTGATATGGAACGCGCCAATGATGTGCACAACGCTCTTGTCAATTTTGCTGCCCAACGGTTGCGGAGAGCAGGAGCTTTGCCGCGATACAACCGTCTGATTGATCTGGCTGCACGGGTGAACAATCATCCCTATATCTTTGAAATAAAATCGCTGACACCGGAAAATGCCCATTATCAGATCCGTCATGGTATAAGCCAGCTTTATGAGTACCGATATTTACAGGCTCTGCCTGAGGCAACATTAGTTTTGCTTGTTGAAACCCAATTGCCTGCCGAAATCGCATGGATGCTGCATTATCTGGAAAAAGACAGAGACATTCGCCTGATGTGGATTTGCGGCAATGAGCTTTATGCCGGAGTAGAGACTCAGGAAAAATTGGCTTTTTTAAGGGGTGAGAGGTAAGGGGTGAGAGGTCAGAGGCG
>DYRK01000232.1:6044-8713 GCA_020718785.1 Desulfatirhabdium butyrativorans
TGATGTCTCTCACCCCTCACCTCTGACCCCGGACCTCGTACCCCATTAACTAACTTAACAGGAGGTTTTTTATGTCAGATATTTTGAGAACCATACAATCCAGAGACCCTGGAGAAAAAGAATTTCATCAGGCTGTCAGGGAAGTGGTCGAAACTATTAAGCCGGTGCTGGATCGGCATCCCGACTATCGTCAGGCAGCGGTTCTGGAACGTATCACAGAGCCGGAACGCGTTATCATGTTCCGGGTTCCCTGGATGGATGATCAGGGCGATGTGCAGGTAAACCGGGGATTCAGAATCGAAATGAACAGTGCTATCGGTCCGTACAAGGGCGGTCTGCGCTTTCACCCCTCGGTCAATCTGAGCATACTTAAATTTCTGGCTTTCGAACAGGTATTTAAAAATGCCCTGACCACCCTGCCTTTAGGCGGAGGCAAAGGCGGGGCCGATTTCAATCCCAAAGGCAGACCCGACAATGAAATCATGCGCTTCTGCCAAAGTTTCATGGCAGAGCTGTTCCGGCATATCGGCCCGGACACGGATATTCCCGCAGGCGATATCGGCGTGGGAGCCAGAGAAATCGGCTATCTGTTCGGCATGTACAAAAAGCTGAGAAATGAATTCACAGGCGTGCTTACCGGCAAAAGTCTGGCATGGGGCGGCAGTCTGATACGTCCCGAAGCCACAGGATACGGCTGTGTGTATTTTGCTTCGGAAATGCTCGCTAACCGGAATGATTCGCTTCAGGGCAAAATCTGCATAGTCTCAGGTTCCGGGAATGTAGCCCAGTATTCCGTGGAAAAACTCATCGAAAGCGGTGCGAAAGTAGTCACGCTTTCTGATTCATCCGGCTATGTTTATGATGAAGAAGGCATAGACAGAAACAAACTGGAGTTTGTGAAAAGGCTCAAAAATATCCGCCGCGGCAGAATGAAAGAATATGTGGATAAATATTCTCAGGCGGTTTATACAGAAAGAGATTCCACGCTGGACTGTAATCCTCTGTGGAATCACCGTGCAGACTGCGCCTTTCCCTGTGCTACCCAGAATGAAATCACCGGAAAAGACGGGTATAACCTGATCAACAACGGTATCAAATTAGTATGCGAAGGCGCGAACATGCCTTCTACTCCTGAAGCCATTAATATCTTTCTGGATAAAGAGATTCTATATGCCCCGGGCAAAGCAGCCAATGCCGGCGGCGTTGCGGTTTCGGGTCTGGAAATGGCTCAGAACAGTATGCGTCTGAACTGGCCCAGAGAAGAAGTGGATGCCCGTCTCAGGCTGATTATGAAGAGCATTCACAAAACCTGCCTTGATGCGGCTGCCGAATACGGTAAGCCCGGCAATTACATGGCAGGAGCTAACATCGCAGGGTTTGTCAAGGTCGTGAATGCCATGCTGGATCAGGGTTTGGTCTGATTCGGATTCTGAAAACTCCTTACCGTAAACGCGAATATTTACGTGAACATTTAGGTGAACGAAAGCATAACCGTTCATATTCATGTTCACGTAAACACAAGCGTTCACCTGCAGTTGCCCCTCTTATCACGGGAATTATCCCTGATATACGGGTTTTGGGCTGTTATCATGGATAAAAATACCTGATAATCAATGTAGCACTAAATATAATTAATCAATGAGAGGTATTATGATGGAGGAGCAAATTCATTTTAAGGAAGATACGGCAAAACCTGAGAATAGAACTAACTTATCATTGTTAAGCATATTGCAAATTGAAGAAATCCGTAATTTTATTTTTGATAAATTACACATCAAAAATGATTGTCTTATATATCCGTGTCCGAATCTCGTGAAAGAGGAGTTTGCAATATCCTTACGTCCAGATTTCGTTATAAAAAATTTTATCGGCGAAGAAAATGGGTATATTGAAGTTGAGCTTGGCCCCGAAAATGATGCACAGATCAGAAGGTATAAATCTGAGAAAAAATGCCCGGTTTTTTCAATCGTTGGGAAAAAATCCTATACTCCTTCTGACTTGTCTCTTGAAGAAATATACAACTATATCATGACGATAAAAACAAAGTATCAGAATACGCAACAGAGTGTAAGTTTAAAATTATTCTGCGTTTTGGTGAAATTTTATGTTATTGAGGGGAACTTCAAGACGACGAGTTCACGAGCTTGTCTTTCCGATAAAATGCTGTCAACAAGCCTTATTGAGAAAGTCTTTTCCTCTTTTTGTAGAGAGAGTATAATTCAAGCTGAAAATAAAGCTCTTCCTGGGAAAATAAAACTCGATACAATCAGCGAAAATGGTTTCTCCCTGAGAGTTTACTCCAGAAAGTCTAGTTCTAATAGTATTAGCTTGATGAGTCGTTCGGGAGGACGCGAAATCATATATTTTCCTTCTCTTAAAAAGCTTGAAGAGTATATCCCCTACCGAAAAGAAATTTGTGCAAGCTATGCTAAACTGGTAGCAGAACTTGGAGATAAAGATATATTAAATATGAGTAAAACTGAAAAAGCGCATTTACCTTTAAAGGTAGTTGAGGATAATTTCGATAAATTTGCAGTATTGATAAAAAATCTTTGGTAATCAAAGGAAGTTTTAAGTTCTTAATTTTCAATAGTTCAATATGCTAACCAATCATTCAGTGTGTCAAGATTAAATCCAGACTGATGGGAACAGGCGCAAGCCTGCGAAAT
>DYRK01000233.1 GCA_020718785.1 Desulfatirhabdium butyrativorans
GGCTGTCATGGGATTTTTATAGGAACGGCTCAATACTTCCATCTCATTGATAATATGTCCTATCGGAAAATATCTCACTCTTTTCCAGAAGCGTTTGTCCGCGCAGAAATGGCAGTCGAACGCGCATCCGCGGCTCATCATTCCGAATACCAAAGAGGTTCGGACAAATTCATCCGGCAGGAGTCCGAAATTCAAAGGCGGCAGTTCATACAGATTGCCCAATTCCCGATCTGGCGTCCGAATGATCTTGCCGTTTTCTTTGAACGTCAGCCCGTTTATCTTATGCAATGCCGTGCAGGGCAGGTGAAACCCGCCGTTTTCCAAAGCCTGCACCAGTTCCAGCAAAGTCCATTCCCCTTCCCCACGGACCACAATATCCGTAAAAGGCTGCCGGATACAGTCCTCATCTAAAAATGTCGGATGTATTCCGCCCATTACCGTAATTATTGTCTCATTCAGTTCTTTGCAGATTTTCAGGATTTCCGCACAGGTGTAATAATCCGTAGTCATGCAACTGACGCCGACGATCTTCGGATCATGTTCCCTGAGAATATCTGCCAGAACCGATCTGAGTTTTTCACGGTGAACCTCTTCTTTATATGCACTTCGCGGGAGTTTTTCCTTGAGATAATTCCCCAAAGCAACGACTGCCGTAGGATAGCCTTTGCTTTCAAGAAAAGTTCCGAGAGACAATATGCCTCTGGGACAGGAATTTCCCATCTCCGGCGGTGAAATCAGCACCATTTTTTTCTTCTCGGAAACACGATTCAATTCATTCATGTTATCTGCTCTCCTTATCTTTTCCGGAGTGCCAAACTTTCAGTTTGGCATAAGCCTGTCAAACTGAAAGTTTGACACTCCGGACAGTTTTTTATTCAGAACTGCCTTTTTTATTTCTCAGATGCCAGCGGATCTTTGCCAGAACTATCGCCTCCGACTGATCTTCATGTAAAAAGAAATGATTTCCTTCTGCAATATGCCAATCAAAGGATCCCGTAGTGGCTTGTTTCCATGCTTCGGATTCAGCCTCGTTGACAAAAGTATCACTTCTGCCGTGAAAGACAGTAAGAGGAATATCAAGCCGTTCCTCTGCTGTCTTTGTGCGGGTATAAAAACTTTCGACCATTTTCAGGGCAGCAACGCTCCGTTTCATCACCGGCACGGTTCTCTCGAACATAGCTTCAAAACCACGGTCCACCAGGGCATCGAACACACGGTCAAGCACATCTTCTGTCACCTGATCCGGATGAGGAATCCCCGGAAAGCCTGCTGCTGTGAGTTCTGCAATCTTCCGAATCAAAAAAGGATTGGGCAAATGCGGGGCAGTATATCCGCCCACAAAGAGATGCTCTGCTCTCTTTCCCGAATCTTTCCATAAACGGAATGCCAGACGAAATGCAATCAGTCCGCCCGCGCTGTGTCCGTATAAGGCAAAAGGACGATCCAGATCAGGCATTAATGCTTCGATCAGATGATCTGTCATTTCCTCTATATCGCTCGGAGGAATTTCTTTGAAGCGATTTTCCCTGCCCGGGAGTTGAATCGGACATACTTCAATAAAATCAGGCAGTTTTTCCTGCCATTTGCGATACAGCGACGCCCCTCTGCCGCCGTAAGGAAAACAGAAGAGCCGGAGCGTTGAATCGGGCTTGGCTTTGCGATAGGAAAACCATATTTCCCGGTCTGTTATCCCTTTTTCATCTTCCTCATCTCTATGTGCAGAAGATTCCGATTCCCCGGAAAAAGCGGTCTGAACGGTCTTTTCTGCCAGTTCCGAAATACTCGGACCTTGAATCAGCATTTCCATTGACAGATCTGCACCTAATTCTTCGGCAACTTTTGTCTTGAATCGCAGTCCTACAAGCGAATCCATGCCGATATGACTCAAGGGTTCTGCCGCGTCTAATTCGGAAAGAGGCATGTCGAGATATTCTGCCATAAGTTCTCGGAAATAGGCTGTAAGCAGCGTTTTTTTCTGTTCACTGGAAGCACGGCGAAGCTTTCCGAGCAAAGCACTTTCTGCGCCTTTAGGCACAGATGAGGCAGCCGCGGCGACCGCCGCATTCAAAGCTGCAACTCTCTGACTGCTCAGACCTTTCATCCGGTTTTCTCCGACCCGGGCAACTAACCTGCCCTCATTGTCGAACAAATGAATCTCGCCGCCGAGAGTGCCGTCCGGTGCAGGATTTTCATGGAACAGAGCATGACACCAGAAATTTCCCTGTATCGGACCCGGATTGAACGCGGCATCGCTCCATTTTATGACCATATATCTCATATCTGCCGGAATATCACGGGACAGACCCGCATGAAAGACCTGAGCGCACGCGTCCAATACACCGGGATGAATACCGAGACTGTAACCATGACTTTCGGTTATACTCTTAGGCATTTTCAAGCGGGCAAAGACTTCGCCTTCTCTGTATCGAACCTCGTCTGCCCATTGAACGCTGGCTCCGAGATTAATGCCTTTGGACTGCAAGAGTTGATAAAATGCTTGACCCGAAAGGCTTTCCGAACAGCGACGACGGATTTGAAGGAAAGAATCCGAAGACATTTCAAGAAAAGATGTTCTTTTGTTCAGCCTCAGACTTCCTCTGACATGAAGATTCCATTGCCGGTCTTTATCGCCTTTGCTGTAGAATTCGAATTTCACCTTTCCTTTTTCATCCGGTTCGAGAAAGAGATGCACGGCTTTTTCGCCGGTCTCCGAAATCACCAATGCGGTAAGAAATTCTGTTTCTTCAACTACATAATCGCCGGTATCAAAAGATTCTCTCACGGTTCTGCACAGCAGTTCCTGATAATATCCCACATGAAGGATACCGTGACTGTCATTCAATTCGGGAAGCCGGTTCCGGCTCATCACATACTGATACTCAAATCCGCTTTTGCTGAACGGCGAGGAAAAGCGTTTTCCCTCCAAAGGATCATCTCCGGAGTGCAAAAATTCCTTTTTTGCATCTGCTCCGGAGTGCGAAAATTCCTTTTTCGCATCTGCCAGCAAAGGAATCCAATAGCGTTTTTTTTCAAAAGGATAGGTCGGAACCAGCACTTTTTGCCGCATATAATCCTGATCCACGGTTTCCCATCGGATATCCGCGCCGGTACAATACAACTGACCGAGGATTCGGAACAGACTTTCCAGCGGACTGCCTGATCCGATAACAGGCAGAAACTTAGGAAAGGTGAACCCCGGTTCACCCCCCGGGAGAGGCGAACCCCAGTTCGCCTTAACTTTTCCGAGAATGCCTGAACCGGGCCCAAAATCAATAAAGATACTGCATCCCTGTTCATAAAGACTCGCCATAGCTGTCTCGGACGCAGCCGGAGAAAATGCCTCTTTCTGCCAAAATTCGGGTAGAATTACTTCATTCTTTTTTACCGGCTTTCCCGAGACCGCAGAGATCAGGCGGCAGCGAGGTGTCTGATACTTTTCTCCTGAAACTCGTCGGACAAATTCTTCCGGCAATTCCCGGGGACCTGCTTTTTTCAGGACTGCCACGGTTTCGGAAAGATATTCGGCAGCAGTTTCGGGAGACATCACGCCGGCAGCACAGGCTGCGGCATAAACGCCTGCGCCTTCTCCGTAAACTGCGGACGGACGGATGCCCCATGATTCCAGAAGAAGAATCAGAGAAAAAGGGTCCAGATTCAAAGAGTCATCTGCCCTTCTTAACGCCTCGCTCTTTATTTTTTCAAAAATATCTTCACCGAAAAGAAAGGCAGTTTTGGGACGATTGCTGTCTTCGGCTTTTCCGAAAAAAGTATAGCGATCATCCGGTGCGCCGGATATAGTCTGTTCCAACTGTGCCAGCACGGATGCGTTGTCTCGTGCCATGAATGCGGCTCTGTGAGAAAAATGAGCGCGTCCCGCAGCGGCTGTATAGCAGATATCCCCGATACTCTGCTCCGGATGCTGTTTAAGGTGATCGTGATACTTCTGAATTAACCGCTTCAAAGCCGTATCTGTTTTTGCCGAAAGCGTGAGAATAAAACAGGGTCTGTCCGGCTTCGGATCCGATATCCGCTTTTCCGGAGCTTCACGCATCACAATATGAGCATTCGTTCCGCTGAATCCGAAAGAACTGATGCCTGCAATCCGCTCCTTTCCTTTTTCCGTATTCCAGGGAGTCATTTCTCTGGGAACCGTAGCCGGTATTTTCTCGAATTTCAGCCTCGGATTCATCGTATTCAGATGGATATTGGGCGGAATCTCTTTATGGTTCAGACATAGAATTACTTTTATAAGTCCGGCGATTCCTGCAGCGCTTTCGAGATGCCCGATATTGCCCTTGACACTGCCGATCAGCAGAGGATTCTTCCGCCGGGTTCCGTTGCCGAAAACTTCGGTCACCGCTTCGATTTCAATGGGATCGCCCAGAGCGGTTCCGGTCCCGTGCGCTTCGAGATAAGTCAAATCTTCCGGCAATATCTCTGCCTGCTTCAATGCCGAAAGCATCAGATCCCTTTGTGCGGCTTTGCTCGGAACCGTCAGACCGCTGGAAGGACCGTCATGATTGACGGCTTCTGCACAGATCAGCGCGAGAATCCGGTCCCTGTCTTTCTCCGCGTCGGAAAGCCGTTTCAAGACAATCATGCCGCATCCTTCGGCTCGTCCGTAGCCATCCCCGCTTGCATCAAAGGGTTTGCATCGCCCGTCTTTTGCCAATGCAGACATGAGACAAAGAGAGACAATCGCATCCGGAGATAACATCAGATTCACGCCTCCGGCCAATGCCATATCGCATTCTCTGTTTCTCAGACTTTCGCATGCGTAATAAACGCATACTAAAGAAGAAGAACATGCCGTATTCAGGGATATTGAGGGACCGTGGACGCCCAGAACATAAGATATTCTGCCTGAAGCAATACAGGAAACCGTACCGACTCCGGTATAAGGATTCATCTGCTCGGGATCCCGCAGCAGAATGGAATATTCCGAACCGAGAATACCGACAAACACGCCGGTATTGCTTCCTTTCAGACGGTCCGGATTCTGTCCTGCTCTTTCCAATGCCTCCCAACTGACTTCGAGAAGCAGACGATGCTGAGGATCTATTTCTCTGGCTTCTGCCGGAGATACTCTGAAAAAACGGGCGTCGAATGCGCCGACATCTTCCTGAAGAAAGCCTGCCTGCCGAATGTACATTTTTCCGGGGATTCCGGGCTTGGGATCATAGTATCTGTCCATATCCCAGCGATCCGCAGGCGCATCTATAACGCCGTCTCCTTTGTTCTTCAAAAAGGACCAGAATGCCTCCGGAGTCGCACATCCGCCCGGAAATCGGCAGGCCATGCCGATTACGGCAATGGGTTCTTTACGGATATCTGTTTTCCGATCCAATTGCTCTTTCAATACTCTGATCGTATGAAGAGAACGCTTCAATAATGACTCTCTGCTATGCTGATTCGCATCAGTTCTCATTTCATTTCTCACTTCCTATTTCTCACTTTTCACTTCTCACTTCCCATTCTCCCCCGTGACCATAAAATCCCCCGGCGCAGATTTCGATTCGAGTTCAACCTCGGTGATATGAGTAAATCCGGCAGATTTCATCCAGCGGATACAGTCCGACGGCGTGTAGGACTGTGTGCCGGTATTGATATGAAAGAGCAGAGAAACCGCATCTTTGAATAAATCCGGAGTTTCACTTATCTCGGAAGAACTGGTATCAAAAACCGCCAGAGTTCCGTTTGCAGTCAATGCGTGTCGGCTCCTGCGGAAAAGTTCCTGATTCTGTTCTTCGCTGAAATGATGAATCACTCCGCCGATATACACGAGATCATAACCGGTACCGAGGTCATCTTTCAATGCGTCTCCGGGCTGAAAACTCACCACATCGTCAATACCGCACTGTAGTGCTAATTTTCGGGACTGCTCCACGGCTCCGGGCAGATCCAATACTACAGACCGCATGGGCGGATGCAGACGGCAGATCATTGCTCCGTAAAGTCCGTGGCCGCCGCCGATGTCGAGCATAAGCCGGGCATTTGAGCGTACCGGCACCGCCGGAGCAATCTTCGGCGCGACAGATCGGGCAATATCCAGCATAGCCTGCTGGTAAATCGCCCATTTCTCAGGCGTTCCCAGATGTTTGCGATGAAGTTCTGTTCCTTTTCCTGTTTTAATGGCCTCTTCGAAGCTGTCTAACAGAGTCCAACGGATGTAGGCATAGTCCATCTGTCCGGTCAACGAGGCAGGACTGTCCGGGAGCAGTGTATTTCGAGTCAGTTCAGTAAGGCTGTAGTATTGCTTTCCGTCCCAATTCACATATCCTGCTGAAATCAGAACACGTAGCATCAGTTCCGTGCCTTTCGGATCCAGAGACAATTCCGAGGCAATCTGATCCGCTGTGCAATTTCGGGTTCCTATGGCTTTGAATATGCCCAAACGATGAGCAGCCATGATACTGCGGGTCTGGATCAGCGGCAGGACAACGTCAATCACGGGTTTGAATGCCGCAAATTCGCCTTTCAGCATCTTTTCTTCAGTCTCATTTTCGGCTGTTAATTGATACTTCATTATATCCCTTTCGAGTAAGGGGTTCGAGGTACGGGGTGAGAGGTATGACCCCCTGACCCCGAACCCCTGACCCCGAACCTCTAATTCATTTCTGCTTCCAGCATTCTCTCCACCGCATCAATACTCATCGCTTCGATGTCCGCGGGGAGAGTATCCCATATCAGATATTCCAATTCTTCGTCAGATAATTCTACCTTCCAGTTTTTATCTACCTTCGTGTCAGGTAGTTGCAGATCATCGAAGCGTATTTGTTTGAGTAGATAGGCAGACAATTCCCTGATATTCGGGTAGTCGAACAGGGCAGTATCCGGCAAAGTCACAGCAAAAGCGTCTCCGATGTCCGAATGCAGTTGCATGGCTTGAATGGACTCCATGCCTATTTCGAAAAATCCCTGATCTTTGGCAGGCAGATTTGGCGGCGCAAAGCCCAGAAGTTTTCCTATTTTATTCTGAAAATATTCGGCAAGCATCTCCTGCTGTTCATCTTCCGGAGCATCAGCCAATTCTGCCAGAAATCCGGACGCAGTCCCCGAAGTGGGGACTGAAAATTGAGAAGTGAGAAGTGTCTCTTCTTTTTTGGGGGCTGCTACAGACAAATTATTCTCGGATGAAATCTCACTACCTCTTGATTTTTCAGGTAAAACCGCCGGTTCTTCGGAACCGAATACCCAGTAGCGTTCCTTTGAAAAGGGATAAGTAGGCAAAGAAATCCGACGAGGCTTGTTGCCGTTCATGCAGATATTTTCCCAATCAATCTCCGCGCCCCGGGTCCACAACTCGGCGATTGGAGCCGTTATTCCTTTTTGGAACTGTTCTTTCAGACGACTGATATCCTTTTCGGCCTCGGAACGGAATTTCTTATCTGCTTTGCCTTGAAATACTCCTTCTACGGATTTTCCCTTTCCGAGATAGCCTTCTAATTTTTCAAGAAGCTCATCCGGGCTTTTCACTGCAAAAGCAGCACGGAAAGGCATAGATTCCCGTCCGGTCTGCAAGGTATAGGCGATATCCTCGATTCGTAGAGATGCAGGGCTGTGCATCTCTACGAAATTTTTCAGACGGGCTGTGTATGCCCGAAGATTGTCTTCGGATTTTGCGGACAAGGGGATAATCATCGCTTTTGTTTGGTTATCCGGCTTTTGTCCATTTCTTGTCTCATACTCTTCCAGAACAATATGCACATTGACTCCCCCCGCGCCAAAGGAACTCAGACCTGCGCGTCTCGGACAGACCCGATTTCCGATGACCGGCTGTTTCCAAGGCTCTGCACGCTGCTGAACATAAAAGGGACAGTTTCCGAAATCAATATTCGGATTCATCCGTTCGGAATGGAGCAGGGAAGGAACCAATGTCTGATGCTTCATTTGTAGTAATACTTTTGTGATCTGAGCAATACCCGCAGCGGCTTCGGGATGTCCGATATTGGATTTGACGGATCCGATGGCGCAGTATTGCTTATCGCCGCTGTATTCTTTGTAAACATCGCTCAATCCGGTGATTTCTATGGGGTCTCCGAGCGAAGTCCCGGTTCCGTGCGCTTCTACATAGCTGACAGTCCGGGGATTTATGCCGGATCGGACAAACGCGGTGCGTATGACTTCGGACTGAGCTACCGGATTCGGAACCGTATAGCCCTGAGTTTTTCCGTCATGATTGACGGCTGTTCCTTTGATGACCGCGTAGATATGATCGTGATCTGCAACGGCTTGAGACAAAGGTTTCAGAAAAACTGCGCCTACCCCTTCTCCGGGAACATATCCGTCTCCGCCTTCTCCGAAAGCCCGGCATCGCCCGTCGCTCGCAGCAAATCGGGACAGACAGAGCGTCACATATTTCGCCGGATGCGTAGAAAGATTCACGCCGCCTGCCAGCGCCATACTGCATTCTTTTCTTCGAATACTTTCGCAAGCCAGATGAATCGCATATAAAGAAGATGAACAGGCTGTATCCACGCTCAGACTGGGGCCTCCGAGATTCAGATGATAGGATACGCGGTTTGCCACAGAAAATATCTGTGAATTCAGGGGAATAATATTTCCTTTGCTCCATTCTGCCGCTGAATAGAGCTGGTAGTCATTGAACGTAACCCCGGCAAATACGCCGACGCGTCCCCGACGATCCCCGGACTGCAAATCCGCAAGCCGGTCTCTTGTATAGCCTGCATCTTCGATACATGCCCACGC
>DYRK01000234.1 GCA_020718785.1 Desulfatirhabdium butyrativorans
ATCATATTCTGACTCAGAATAAAAGCGCAATTTATGACGGTGGTAAGTATATATCTTTCAACTGATAACCTTTATTACTGAGAATTATCATATGCGCGCGGTTTCTGACTCCGGCAGACGGATGGTTTTTATGAGCGCATTCCAAAGTACGGGCTTCCGCCTCGGAAAGTCCGGAAACATATTTCATTATAAAAGCCTCCTTCAGACAATCATGTTACTTTCTGTCGGAGGAGTGTATCATATTTTATGTTTTGTTACAAAATTATTGGTGAGGTACTTATATAAAAATTGAAATAAAAAAAATTGCAACTGCCTGAAAAATAAAAAGGAAAAACATTTTCTTAAAAGCTGTAAGAGATATGGGATATTCTGTCATAAAAAATTTCAAAGATACCGATGAGAAAAAAGCATATTATTTAAGCCGGTTCAGAACATATGTCAATATATATAAGATAAAAGCGATAATTTTATAAAAAAGGATATATGTGAAATTCTCAAAACAGCACAGAAAACTCCGACAGAACGGGAAATACGGCTGAAAACCGGTGAAAGTTTTATAAAGGCCCGTCTTGTCGCCGAAACACGTATGGGGTTTCACCCACCCTACGCGTATTGAAGATATCTTTTAAACCGACGCGGGATGCTGACCGCCCGCATATACCAGGGAAACAGCGATGTCCCGATGATATTAAAGCGATTATGGCTTCGGAAGTAGTACATCTCCACGCGCTCAAGCGCATAAATATCGCTTTTCCGGGAAACGGCTCCGAGTTTGTCAGAGCAGGCGCAGACAAAATGCTGCCGGACAATGTCTCGTATCTGCTCGTTATAACGTCCGTAAGGATAAGAAAAGGATTTGACCGGAATCCCCAGAGTATCCGAGATGATCTTTTTTGACTCGCAAATTTCACTCTTCGCCTGATCCGGGGGCAGACGAGTCAGATCAGGATGAGTGAGTGTGTGCGCTCCGAATTCGAAGCCCGTGCGCTGCATTTCCCGTATTTCCTCCCAGCTCAGCATGACACGCCCGCCCAAAGATGGCAGACGCTCTCTCCCTTTGCGTGATGCCTTCTCATCGCCTACGGTGAGAAAAACCGTGGCAGACATTCCGTAGCGATTCAATATGGGAAAGGCTTCGTTATAAACGCTGGCATATCCGTCGTCAAAAGTAAGCACAAAGAAGCGGTCGGGAAAGGGTACACGGCTGCGTATAAAATCAGCGATGTCCGTCAGACGGAGTGTTCTGTATCCGCTCTGATACAATTTGTCAATCCCTTTCCGAAACACTTCGCTCGGAATGGAAATAACAGATGGACGATTCATTATATCATGAAAGGTCAGAATCGGCAGTAATGAAGTCATAGGTGTCAATCTTTTCCTCGCTGAAACAGGCTGCGAATCAATGCGATTTCCCGGTCTGTGAACTCGCCGAAAAGCCGGAAAATAAGCAATATAACTAAAGTAAGACTAATCAGTTTCACAATAAGCATAAGCCCGGATGCTGGCCAAAGCAGTGTCAGCGTGTAAACTGTGACCGAGCAGGCAGTGGTTTTCAAAATTGTTTTAAGCGGCGGAAATATCCGCCACGCACGATATACAGCAAAGAGAAAAGCCATCACAGCCAATGTTCCGACTATCGTAGTAACAAATGCTGCGCCCAGGGCATTCCATCTGGGAATCAGAAAGAGATGTCCGGCTATCGCTGCCGGAACCATAGGTCCGGTCAGGATAAATGTCCACCGGGGCTTATCCAAAGCCGTAAGTATGGCAATGGAAACTTTGATGACAAAAAGAGCAGTGGCTGAAAAAATGAGCAGAGACAATATCGGCCCTGCGGGTAGAAATGCTTCTCCGAAGATAAATCGGACAATTTCAGAACCAGCAGCCACTGTAACTACGGCAAAAGGCATCAGCCAGAATGCAGAGCGGATCACACTTTTTCCGATTTCATCTGCCTTTGCATATTCTTTTTCGCTGAACAGCCGGCTTAAAGTGGAAAGCAAAGGCGGCGTCAGTGAATCGGAAATCAGAGAAAAAGGCATGGCAAGATTAGTCGCCGCACTGTAAAATCCCACCTGAGCCGCTGTTCCTCCCAATATTTTGAGCGCCAGCATATCCATTCCGAATATTCTCAGGCTCAGTGAAGACATAAAAAGCGGCAGTCCGAAATCCCAGAGCCTGCGTAGCGGAAAATGATGTTTTGAAAACAGCGAAGGTCGGACATAAAGCAGAGTCATGCCCCATTCGATAAGCGATGATCCGACGGTTGCCACAATCGCGCCTTTTACAGAGAAGCCTGTTTCCACAAATAAGACAATCAGTATCAGTCTTGAAATCAGACGGCACGCGCTGACTCTTGCCCGTTCTTTGAATCGCCCCATCCCTACAAG
Organism: Desulfatirhabdium butyrativorans; assembly: GCA_020718785.1. GTDB lineage: Bacteria > Desulfobacterota > Desulfobacteria > Desulfobacterales > DYRK01 > DYRK01. Next base: position 2,391 of record DYRK01000234.1, read on the forward strand.
GATGTAGCAATTTGCCCTCGTCAGGCAGAAGACAGGTATTTCTGCTGCAAATAACTTCAAATACCCGGTCATCGAGGGTTCATCAAATACACGGGAGAGCGGAGCCGCCATAAGCCATAGCAATACCATCACTACTATGCCGACCATTAGATGCAGTTGTGCTACTGTGTTTCCTACGGTCTGCCAATCTGCTTCTTCAGCCACAAACTTGACAGTAGTGCCGGAAAATGCGGAAGTGCTGGTCCATTCTATCCAACTGATCAGAGTCGAAGCCAGCGCAAAGAGTCCGTAATTCACCGGACCCAGACTGCGGGCAAGGAATACGGCGGTAATGAATCCGGTGGGCAGAATCAGCGCGTCTGCAATAAAAATGCTTATGGTTCCGATCATCAGATGACGACCGGTCATAGATGAGGGCGGCTTTGTCAATCCGTGTATGAATACCCTTTCAGAAAAGAAAACCGAGACATTTTTTCTTTTACCGTAGTTATGGATTCGCTACCCCATATCGCATCATATCGGGGTTTGCGGTGAGATTTGAAAATCGTGGCAACGCAGTCCTTTATATAATCCTCTCTCGCGTCCACCCCTAAAAAAAAGCAGAGTTCTTTCAAAATCCTTTCCGGCTCTGCGATCAGTGATTCATACCTGAATTCGAATAACTCATCCGGATTCAACTGCTGTCTGATATTTGTCACGGTTTCACATAGGGAAAAATAATAATTGCCTTTCTCTGCCAGCGTCAGATTTCTTCTTTTGAGCATCGCACTGATATTGTCATAAGGATTTCTCACCACGTGAATAACTTTTATCTTTACTTTCATTATGTTCCGTAAGCGTCCGAGCAGCCAGGGTCTGGCACGCAGTCTCAGCACCGCGGCTTCGCCGTGATTATCGCCGATAAGTGACAATTTCCTGAATCTCCCCTGCCACTGATTCGGGACAACAAAGGCATCTGCTTCATCTTTGCGGCCCGTCTTTGTGAATGCACGGGAATTTTCAAGCAAAAGCGCATAAATTTGTTTCTGAGTGAATCCTGCGTACACATATTTCAACGTGCCGAGTTCATCAGCGAAAAGCATATTCGGATGTGCGTCTAATAATGATGCTGTCAGGGTTTTTCCGCTTTTCTGATAGCCGATAAACATGCAGTAAGTTTCGATAGTTTTGAAAAGTTCACGGTATTTCAGCGCGGCGTAAAAAGAAGCTATATAATCCTTTCCGCCCTTCAGCAGTTCGTTTACTATGTAGCCTCTCTCATACATAAGGGGAATCCGCATGTTTGAAAATCGCCTGATAATGATAGGGTTTCAGAATTTTCCCAAGCACTTTTTTTATAAAAAAATAGCTTCCGGAAACCGAGGCTTTGAAAAACAGGAAGTTTTCATTCACATAGATTCTCTTTAAATAAAAAGGATCGGTTTTGCGGTCATTGAATCCGGGAATGAGCGATACTGCGGTTTTATATCCGGCTGCTTCTACCTGCCTAATGACCCGCTCATCAAATGCTCCTGCCGGGTAATTGAAATGATCCGTTCTGTATCCGACCATTCTCTCTATTTTGGCTTTGGAATATTTCAACTCGTAGTCAAACTCCTCATCAGAGCTTAACCGGATACAGTCAGGATGTGTGCTGGTATGACTCCCGACTTCGAGGATATCTTTGTTCAAACCTTGAATCTGCGCCCAGTCCGACATCTGAAATTCTTTGGGAACAGGGTATTGATACTTCTGGAACTGTCGGAGAACTTCGTTTTTCTCTTTATCTGAAAGCAGCCTTAATCGGGCTTTGATGTCTTTCATGGCTTTTTCATAAGATGCCTTTGCCGTCATATCGTAGAAACAGTTTTCCCCTCTGTAACTAAATCTGAATTTTCCTTTTTCGGCATTTCTGACAAGGGTTTCAACATAATCTGTCCATACCGGCTTCGAGGTTCCGATCAGATCGCTGATCAGATAGAAACAGCCTTTGGCATGATATTTCTGCATGAGCGGATAAGCATTTTCGACTACATTTCTGAACCCGTCATCAAAAGACAATACGACAATATTTCTGATTTTTTTCCGATGGTTCAGTATCTCCGCAGCTTCCGATAAAGTAGTAAAACTATAGTTTTTTCTCTTGAGATAACTTAACTGTTTCCCGAACAGAGATTTCGGAATATGTCTGTCATCATAGCCTTTCAACAGATCGAAATCATCGTCACATATCCCGTGATAACACAGGATGATGACTTTATTCCGATTGAGATATCGAAATAGCGCATTGATGCCTGAAATATCCAGAAATAAATAAGTCAATGTTTCTATAAAATGGCGCATTCGGATATTCTTACCACCGTCATAATCTGAGCTTTCCGAATTCACGGCGTGCAGAGCGTCCTATTGATAAAAACGATTTGCAAAATCGTTTTACGACCGATTTCAAAAGCTCAAATTATGCCGGCAGGCTGGATAGCTATAGTGAACAAAGTTTCTGATAAAGCCGGATTATTTTGTCTATATAGTCATTTTGATTCAGATGTTTCAGCGCAAACTCTCTGCCTGCCATGCCCATCTGTTCTGCCGATTCCCGATTTTGCAAGAGATGCAGAAGTCCCTGAGCCAAAGCATCTTCATCTCCGGGAGGGACAATCAGACCGGTTTTTCCGTGTCGGACAATCTCAGGCAATCCGCCGGAATCGCTGGCAATCACCGCCGTACCCCGAATCATGGCTTCCGCAGCCACATTTCCGAATGCCTCGATACAGCGTGTCGGCACTGCCTGAACCCATGCCGAGTCAAATTGCCGTTCCATTTCATGATAGGTCAGATAGCCGGGCATAGAGACACGATTCGAGAGACCGGAATCGGCAATCTGTTTCTTCAGAATATTCTGCTTAGTACCGGTTCCCGCTATAATCAGCCGGGCATCCGGAATTTTATCGGCTATTTTTGCAAATGCGCTGAATAGGACTTCTACCCCTTTTTCCAAAGACAACTGACCTGCAAAAGCTACGGTAGGCGGAGAGGAAAGCGGCGGACGCGGCAGGCGGTCCGGAACAAAATTTCGGATCATCTCTGTCGCTGGAATGCCTTCTGCAATAAGATTCCGCTTCATCGCTTCACTGTTTGCCATAATCAGCTTAAAAGCACCGAGCCAGCGTCTTAGAAGTCCTAATTCCAGTATGTGCGGAAAAAAGGAGTAAAACGGGAGACATCCCCTGCGATAACATTCCTTGCCTGCCGGGACCCGGCATACGGTTCCGTCCGGCAGCATCTTTGTTCCAGTAGGACAGATCGGGCGATGCCAGACCACGTGATACAGGCTCGGAACATTTTTAAGCAGGAGCAGAACAGACGGGGATAACTGAGTCAGAAAGATTCTGACATGCACGGCATCGGGCTGAAACTGTGCAAGTACCCGGCGAAGTTCCTGAAATGCCGATGGATTGAAGGTCCGCAGCAGTACCCGCAAAGGCGACAGACTGCCGAGACAGCGGTAATCTGATAAGGGTTCCTGAGTAGGAACATATCGTGCAGAACTGCTGAACAGCCGGGCATCATGCCCGCGTTGCCTCAGCCCGTCGCGCAAAGCCAATACCTGATTTTCAGCACCGTAAGCCCGGCTTGCATAATCGCTGATCAGTAAAATCTTCAAAAAACAGCCTCTTTATCCTGACAGTATTTAAAAAATTCCGGAGTGCCGAGCTTGCAGTTTGGCAGGGTTATGCCAAACTGCAAGCTCGGCACTCCGGTAAGTCAATTTCTGAGTGAGACAATTTTATTGTATATCCAGCCGATCAGCGCACCGCTAAGGGTTCCTACGGCAAAGCCGTAGGCAAATCCCACAAGGCTTCCGAAAAAAGAAACCCTGTAGCCGATAAAATATTGGCTCAACAGTTGCAAATGTGTCCCTACCGATTCCCCGCCTTTGATTACCAACCAGTTGGTGGCGATGAATATGATCAGACCGAACATCAGTCCGAGGGACAGCCCGATAATTCCGGTGTTCAGCCAGAGGACGCCGCTGAACAGTCTTTCTTCTTCCGTTGTTTTGCATTCGTTTGCGGGTGTTTCCATTGCTTAAAACTCCGTATATCGCCAGCCGCAGGCGGGTCAGGCGAGGTCCGACTTTATGTGTTTTATCCGATGCGGACATGCCCGGATACCTTTGTTTCCAACAGGTGTATCAGTACGGGATCCATTCGCTCAAATTCATCGGGAATATCCAGACAGACCAGTTTCTTATTCTTCAGCAGTTCTTTGAACTTTTTTGACACCTTGTTCCGGTGCGATTTTTCCATAACAAAGACAATATCAGCCCACTCGATAAGATCGCCGCTGACACGCGTGTCTGCATCCCTGTCTGTGCCGCAGCCGATAGCATTTATATCGTCGTATTCAGAAAAGACTTCTTCGCCCGTAGGACTTCGCAGCCTGTTTTTACTGCACACAAACAGTAAATTCATAGTAATCCTTGTGACATATAACCAGTGCATCGTCTCATTTAAAATCGTGTAGTAATCCTTGATTAGGGCATGTCGCCGACATGCCCCTACTATAGATAATCGAGCAGATCCCTTAGAGACAATAATTCGGCTTTCTTTTTCGCCTGATAGAGATAGATGCCCAACAGAAGATTCCGCAGATAAGCAAAAAGCCAGCCGAACAGAAAGCCCCATGAAAAGCTGTATCCAAATGCAATAAACGCTCCTTTTACGGTTGCGGTATAGCCGATGAAATAGGCTCCGAGAAGATGCAGGCTCGGCAGCATAATACCTCCTGTGAGCGCGGGACAGAGCGTTGCCCAAAACACCAGCAGTCCGGCAACCGTTCCGATGGCTGTGGCAAATGCAAGTTTATCTATCCGGGCAAAGGTGCGGGTCAGCATTTTTTCAGGCAGCAGTTCTCTGAGCTTGGCTTCTTTCCTCGCATCTTCTTCAAGATATTCTTCTTCTTCGTTCACCTTCCAGAGATCATGTTTTTCACCCGTCATATTCTTTACCGCCAGAATTCCCGTGAGCATCGAGTGATCCTGATTGTTGTAGCGGTGCATACCGTTGCGCCCGATGGTCTGAAGATTGTCAAAGCTTTCGATGTAGCTGCGGATCACAGCCAGATGACGGCTGTAGTCATGGTCATAGACCGGATAGGCTTTGGGCTGTCGTAATACTACACTGTCTGTCACATCTTCTTTCCGAGCCAGTCCCAGTTCGGACAGCTCCCGGACCGCAATCGCAGTGAGTTCCGCGTCAGGCATGGTCCAGAGGTCGTCGCCCTCGTTGCAGAAATACTCCATGCCGATGCTTGTCTTTTCAGGATCAGGAACCAGAGCCGCACTCCAGTTTTTAAAATTCTGAATACGCCCGACCTTGGCTCCGGGGCTGTGAATATATATCCACTGATCCGGGAACAGAAATTTTTTGTCAATAATCAGCACGACAATCATGAATGCCCGATAAGAAAGACTTTCCGCAGCCTTCATGACTTCCTCAGGGGCTTTGGGATCAAGCATAGCCGCAAGCCGGGTTATAGGCGCGCTGGAGAAAACATGATCCGCGGCGATTTTTTCGGTCTTGCCGTTCCGAATATATGTCAGACCTGTGACATGCCCGTTTTCACTCTCCACAGAAACGACCCGGGTGTTCAGCAATACCTGTCCGCCGCCGGCTTCAACCGCTTCTTTGAATCGCTGCCACATCATGCCGGGCCCCCGCAGGGGATAATCAAATTCGTCAATCAGAGTCTTGGCTTTCCGGGTTCCGAAAAGAGCATTGGCAACTGCCGCGAACAGAGACAAACCCTTGATACGCTGGGCTGCCCAGTCTGCCCGTATCTGATGGCAGGGAATCCCCCATACTTTTTCAGTATAAGTCTTGAAAAATGTTCTGTAAAGACGATCTCCGAATCGGTTGGAAACCCATTGTTCAAAGGTTTCCTCTTCGGGATGGGGCCATATCTGGGATCTGAAATAACTTAATACGATCAGGATGCTTTCCCATAAGCCCAGATTGGACAGGGCATTGAAAAGGCGAAGAGGGTAGTTGTAGAATCGTCCTCTGTAATAAATACGCGACATGCGGGGAACCTTGAGAAAATTTTCTCCCAGCACTTCCCGCCACAGTTGATCCACTTTTTCGATTTTGGTGAAAAAGCGATGTCCGCCGATGTCGAAGTAGTAATCTTTATAAGTCTCGGTACGGGCAATGCCGCCGACTTTATCTCCTCCTTCAAGTACAATAGGCTGTATTCCCTGTTTTACACATTGATATGCGGCGGTAAGCCCCGCGGGACCTGCGCCGATGATGATGACCCTTCTG
>DYRK01000235.1:0-2307 GCA_020718785.1 Desulfatirhabdium butyrativorans
TATTATCAATGAGATGGAAGTATTGAGCCGTTCCTATAAAAATCCCATGACAGCCCTTGAAGACAATATGGTCTATATCGGCTCAAGAGAATTTTCTCAGGTATGTGAGGAAATAAAAACCCGGAAAATAGAGATTGCTCCCCATTTTTACGTGATGACTCGGGTGGATTCCATTGTCAACGATCAGGGATTGAAGGATATGGACGGGACCGGTATTCAGTATGTGCTGATCGGTATTGAAAGCGGTTCGCCGGATGTTCTGAAAATGATGAACAAAAAGACTACGCCGGAGATTATCACCGCGGGCTGTGAAAAGCTCAGAAAAAGCAATCGGAATCCGACCAGTATATGGATACTCGGGCATCCCGGGGATAGTCCCGTAGAAACAGAACGCTCTCTTGAGTTTCTGGAATATCTTCTCAAAAACGATCTGCTTCATTCCGCGCATTTCAGTTATTTTATTCCATGGCCCGGAACCCGGTTTTTCGATGATCCTCAGAAATACGGTATCGAGTTATTGAGCGATGACTGGTCAACATGGGATTATCGTAAAGAGGGCGAGGATCGGCGTCCCATGCTTCAGTTGAAAGACTTTTCTGCGGATGAGATGGCGGTTTGCTATCGCAAAGCCAATGAGATTATTACACGGTATTCGGCGCATCCTTACTGGTTGGTCGAAGCCGGGCTTTCCGTGGGAACCAATCGGAAGTAGGGGCACGCCGGCGGCGTGCCCTGACCAGATTAGTTTTGGCGTATGTGACAGCAGGACACGCCGCCGGCGTGTCCCTACGAATTGTAAAACGATTTTGCAAATCGTTTTATCAATAAGACGATTTGAAAAATCGTCCTACTTGAAACTGTAAAACGATTTTGCAAATCGTTTTATTAATACATGAAAGAGAGGATATAAACAGTGAAAAAATGTGTGCTGATTTCACCGCCGGAACTGGGCAAATATGCGCCGAGAAATATCTGGTCTTTGGCAACATTTCTTGAAAGTAAAGGCTATCCTACCGCCGTGATTCCGCTGGCTTATCATCTGGGATTCGATCCTCAGTACAGCGATGAAACTCTCAGATCGGTGCTGGCGGATATTCTCAAAGAATATGAGCCGAAAATCGTGGGCGTGAGTTCCATGACTTCCGACGCCCGGAGCGGCAAAAAAATTCTGAAAATCTGCAAAGAACTCAATGAGAAAATCATCACGCTCATGGGCGGAGTTCATCCGAGTTTTATGGAACAGGACTGCATCAGTCTGCCCTTTGTGGATATTGCGGTGCGCGGGGAAGCAGAATGGACTCTTTGGGAATTGGTGCAGGCTTTGGAGAAAGGCGGATTTCACCTTCCCTGCGGGGATTTGCATAAGATAAATGGGCTGACTTTCAAAGAAAACGGGCATATTGTCCGGACGCCAGATCGGGAATTAGGCAACCTGAACGATTTGCCGCCTTTGGATTTCGGACTCTTATCCGATGACTTCCTGCGGAAATGCAATATCATGGGTATGATGAGCCGGGGATGTGCGTTCAACTGCAATTTCTGTGCAGACAAACGCTTCTGGAAAACCGTGAGACATTTGCCGGTAAGCCATACGCTCCATGAGATGGAAGTCCTGAGCAGCAAATACAACAATCCCATGACCAATATCGAAGACAATATGGTCTATATCGGTTCTCCGCAGTTTTCGGAAGTCTGCTCGGAAGTCAAAAAGCGGAAGATACGGCTGAGGGATAATTTTTATGTGCTGACGCGGGTGGACATGATTGTTGACGATCAGGGCTTGAAAGATATGGAAGGAACCGGAATCGAGACCGTAGTTCTGGGAATCGAAAGCGGCTCTCCGAATGTTTTGAAGATGATGAACAAGAAAACCAGTCCCGAGGCCATTATCTCAGGGTGCCAAAAACTGAGAAAATACGGCGTCAAGCCTATCGGAATATGGATGATAGGGCATCCGGGGGACACTCCCGAAGAAACAGAGCGTTCTATCGCTCTTCTGAATTATCTTTTGGATAATGACCTCATGTCCGCGGCGCATTTCACGTATTTTATCCCCTGGCCCGGGACCTGCTTTTTTGACGAACCGGAAAAATACGGCATCGAAATCCTGACGGATAACTGGTCAACATGGGATTATTATGAGGAAAACGGCATTCGTCGTCCCATATTTCAACTGAAAGACTTTTCCGCGGACGATATGACGAAGTATTACTACAAAGCCTACGATATTCTGACGAAAAGATCGGCTATGCCCTTCTGGTTCAAAGCAGGACTTCAGGGAAAGGACAGAGGCTGTTCCGTTCAGGA
>DYRK01000235.1:2407-4425 GCA_020718785.1 Desulfatirhabdium butyrativorans
CTGTGTCGAAATACTGAGAATTTGCAAGCAGTTGAATGAAAATATCGTCACCGTCATGGGCGGAATTCATCCGACCTTTTCAGATGAAGAGTGTATCTCTCTGCCCTTTACGGATATTGTAGTCCGAGGGGAAGGAGAATGGACGCTTTTGGAATTGATTCGGGCTTTGGAAAACGGCGGATTTCGTCCGCCTTACACGGCTCTGCATCGAATCAAAGGATTGACATTCAAAGAAAACGGTCATATTGTCCGGACACCGGATCGGGAAATGGGCAATCTGTATGAACTGCCGCCCCTGAATTTCGGACTTCTGCCCGATGCTTTTGTCCGACAGGCGAGTGTAATGGGCATGATGAGCCGGGGATGTGCATTCGACTGTTATTTCTGTGCAGACAAGCCTTTTTGGAAATATGTCAGACAATTTCCCATGAGTCATATCATCCATGAAATGGAGACATTGAGCCGTTCTTACAAAAATCCCATGATGGGCATCGAAGACAATATGGTGTATATCGGCTCGGACCGCTTTTCGGAACTGTGCATGGAGATCAAACAGCGAAAAATAGCTCTGGGTTCTCATTTTCATGTTCAGACCCGCGTGGATTCCATCAGCGGCGAACAGGGATTGAAAGATATGCAGGAAACCGGTATTCGGCACGTGGTCTTGGGCATCGAGAGCGGCTCGCCCAAAGTTCTGAAATTGATGAACAAGAAAACCAATCCCGAAATGATTATTGCCGCATGTGAGAAATTGCACGAATATAATATTGCTTCCATCGGCGTATGGATGATCGGATATCCGGGGGGATTCTCCTCATGAACAGCATCAGAGTTTGGAACTGCTTGAAACTCTATTGAAAAGAGATTTACTTAAATTTGCCAGCTTCAGTTATTTTATCCCTTGGCCCGGGACCCGCTTTTATGCGGAACCGGAGAAATACGGAATCGAAATATTGGTGAAAAATCGGGCAGATTGGTATTATTATGAAAAAGAGGGCAAAAGGAATCCGATATGTCAGTTGAAAGAGTTTTCGGCTGAGGAAATGTCTGCCTGCTATCAAAGGGGATTCGAGGTGATCGCCAAATACAATGCGATGCCTTTCTGGAAACGGGAAAGCGGAGCCGAAGGAACCCGCTCCATATCTTTCAAAGAACTTACATGAAGCCGGAGTGCAAAAATAGAGCGAAGCGCTTTTTTGCACCGTAAAATTTCAGAAAATTCGGAGATATGCAAAAAACCGCTCCGTTGCACTCCGCTCTATTTTTGCACTCCGGAAATTTCCATGAATCCGGAGTGCAAAAATAGAGCGAAGCGCTTTTTTGCACCGTAAAATTTCAGAAAATTCGGCTATATGCAAAAAACCGCTCCGTTGCACTTCGCTCTATTTTTGCACTCCGGATTTATGAGATGCAAAAAACCGCTCCGTTGCACTCCGCTCTATTTTTGCACTCCGGATTTAAGAGATAAGGATGAATGTTATTATGACAGAGTTGTATGACAGAGAATTCTCTGAACAATATGATGAGATGCTCAGAGCGCGCAATTGGACGGGCCCCGATATCGTGTTCGGACTGATGTATGAATACATAAAACCGGGAGAAAGCTTATTGGATATGGGAATCGGAACCGGCGCCGGCTCTCTGTTATTCCACAAAGCCGGTTTGAAAATATACGGAACAGACAACGCGGCAGAGATGCTGAAGGTCTGTGAGAAAAAAGGCTTTGTTTCCGATCTGAAATGTCACGATTTGTCGGTATTGCCTTATCCCTATCCGGATTCGGCATTTCATTATGCGGTTTCAGTCGGCACTTTCGATCATTTCAGAGAAGTGAGCGTTATCTTCAAGGAAGTCCCGCGGATACTCATAAAGGGCGGAATGTTCGGCTTTACCGTAGGAGACCGGAAAGAGGGACAGTCCGGCGAATATCTCCGCTCTATGGGTGTAAAATTATACAGACAGTCTGAGAGTCATATCAGAGAACTCTTGGATCATAACGGTTTTATGCTGAAAAAACT
>DYRK01000235.1:4525-8692 GCA_020718785.1 Desulfatirhabdium butyrativorans
TCGGGTTGGTTCAAATCTCCAGATTTGAACCTTGCTGACCTTAGAACAACTCTGTTGTCAGTCCGAACCGAGTTCGGTTAATGTCAGAACGGTTCAAGTCAGGAGACTTGAACCAACTTGTGACTGTGTTGGGTTTCGTGCCTCAACCCAACCTACAATGAGAGAGATAAAGAATGAACCCGTTGAACAGTTTTCCCAAGAAAAAGAAATGTATTTTGATTTCACCCCCTGAAAACGGCAAATGCTCCACAAGAGGAGTATTATCCCTCGCAAGCTTTCTCGAAGCTGCCGGATATCCCGCAGGAGTTGTTCCTTTGGCAGACAGCATGAGAGTCGAAGATATATCTCCTGAAAAAATCGAGGCAGTTCTCTCCGATGTGATCCGGGAGAATGATCCGACGGTGATCGGCGTAAGTTGCTTAACTGCCGATTATCACACCTGTAAAGATATTCTCAGAATCTGCAAGCAGTTGAACGAGAATATCGTTACGCTTATGGGCGGAATTCATCCGACCTTTTTGGATCAGGACTGTATTGCTCTCCCTTTTGTGGATATTGTGGTGCGGGGCGAAGGGGAGTGGACTTTGCTTGAATTGCTTTCGGCTTTGGAAAAGGGCGGGGGATTGCATCATATCAATGGCATTAATTTCAAAGAAAATGGACAAGTCATCCGGACTCCGGACCGTTCTCTCGGTAACTTGAGCGAATTGCCGCCGTTGAATTTCGGACTTCTGCCATACGAGTTTGTAAAAGAAGGATATTCCTACGGCATGATGAGCCGAGGCTGTGCCTTCAACTGCACTTTCTGCGCGGATAACCGCTTCTGGAAAGGGGTAAGACGCTTTCCGCTCTCCCGTATTATCCATGAAATGGAGACGCTGGAGCATGTTTACAAAAGCCCGATGGTCGCCATTGAAGACAATATGGTGTATCTCGGTTCAGAGCAGTTTTCCGAATTGTGCAGGGAAATAAAACAGCGCAAAATACGGCTCGGTCCTCAGTTTTATGTGCTGACGAGAACCGATTGTATTATTGACAGTCAGGGCATGAAAGATATGGAAGGAACCGGTATCTGCAACGTGGTTCTCGGTATTGAAACAGGTTCTCCGAAGGTTCTCAAGATGATGAACAAAAAAACAAGCCCGGAGACGATTATCTCAGGCTGTGAAAAACTCATGAAATACGATCTGGTTTCCATCGGGCTATGGATGATCGGGCATCCCGGAGACAGTGCCGAAGAATCGGAGCATTCTCTGGAACTGCTGAGGCATCTTTTGGATAAAGGATTCCTTTCCAAAGCAAATTTCAGCTATTTCACGCCCTGGCCCGGGACCCGCTTTTTCGAAGATATGGAAAAATACGGTATCGAGATATTGAAACCGGAGTGGTCAAACTGGAATTTCCGGAGTAAGACAGGAGGCAAAAGAGAGCCGGTATGTCAGTTGAAGGGCTTTTCTGCCGAGGAAATGGAGGTTTATTATAAAAAGGCGCAGGAAATCATAGATCAGTATTCGGCGCGTCCATTTTGGGAACCTGTACCCGGAGCTGAGAAAGTGTCCGTATCTTTTGAAACCTATAATAAAAGCGTGAAGGCGACTGTCTGAGATGACTCTTGCGAACAGATGCCTTAGCGTTGATTTGAAAAAATGTCAGGGATGCCTGAGCTGCATGATGGCCTGTTCTTTGGCTCATGAAGGAGAAGCGAACCTCAGCCGCTCCCGGATTCGGGTCTTTCAGAATCCTTTTGAGAGATTTCCGGATGATTTGAAAATTCATTACTGCCTTCAGTGTGCAGAGCCGCTCTGTATGCAGGCTTGTCCTCCGGGTGCAATTTATGCGGATACTGAAAACGGAAATGTGAAACGTATCAACGCACAAGAATGTATCGGATGTATGTCCTGTATCACTGCCTGTCCTTATTCTGCCATGATTTGGGATATTGAAAAGCAGCAGGCTCTGAAATGCGATCTGTGTATGGATACGCCTTATTGGAATCAGGACAAACCGGCATGTGCGGAAATCTGTCCGATGAAGGCGATAGAGGAGGTTCGGGGTTCGGGGTGAGAGGTTCGGGGGAGGTTCTTTTTCGACCTCTGACCCCGAACCCCTGACCACGTACCTCATAAAAAAATGAGCGGATATACGGGCAAAATTTTAAGGGTGAATCTGAGCAGGGGAGAGATTTCGGTGCTGCCGACGCGTCGCTATGAGCAATGGGGCGGCGGGCATGGAATCGGATCGGCTGTTTTCTGGGAACTGGCAAAAAACAAAGCCGTGAGCGGATTCGATCCCCGGAATGTGGTCACGATTATGACTTCTCCTTTAGCCGGAACTTTGGCACCGGGCGCATCTGCACGAGTCGAAATTCAGGGCATCGGCGTGCAGTCTTATCCCGAATGGTTTACCCGAAGCAATATGGGCGGGAGATTCGGCGCCATGTTGAAAGCTGCGGGATGGGACGGCATTGCCATTGAAGGAAGATCGGAACAGCCGGTATGGATAGATATCCGAAATTCCGATGTTAAAATAAAAAATGCCAAAGGCTTATGGGGATTGGATACGTGGCAGGCTCAATTGGAGATATGGCAGCAAGGATGCCCCGAAACTGATCCTAAACCCGCTGTGCTTGTGATCGGACCTGCGGGAGAACGTCTGAGTCGAATCGCATGTCTGATTCATGACGCGGGACATGCCGCGGGACAGGGCGGATTCGGCGGTGTATGGGGAGCTAAAAATCTGAAAGCAATCAGCGTGATCGGAACCGGCGGCGTTTCTGTTGCGAATCCTTCGGATCTGCTTAAAGCGCGTCTATGGTCCCAGCGAGGCTACGGACGAGACCCGAATCATCCTGAATCTTCTTGGTATTCTTGGCACGGTCCCATGAAACCTCAGATTATTCTCTGGGAAAGTGAGCAAAAGACCCGGCTCAAAGCCTGTGCAGGCTGTCATCTCGGGTGCAGGGAAATTACGGGAACAGGATTGGGAAATGAAACGATCTGCGTTCCGAGTGTTTTTTACAGAGACGCGGATAAAGAAAAGCATCAGGGCAGACAGACCCAATCGGTTTATATTGCGGCAAATCTGCTTCAGAAATACGGTATCAACGCCTACGAAGCCTTCAAAGGGCTTCACTATATCCGAGAATTGAACACCCGAGGATTGCTCGGTCCCGGTATGCCGATTGACTGTGATCTGAACTTCAAGGAATTGGGTGAGACAGCGTTTGCTGAAAAATTCCTTGAAATGATCGCTTATAGAAAGGGGACCGGCGATGATTTTGCCGAAGGCTTTTACCGGGCAGCCCAACGCTGGGGCAGGTTAGAACAAGATTTGAAAAGCGGATTGCTGGAATATCCTTACTGGGGTCTGCCCGATCATGGCTGTGACCCGAGAACTCAGGTCGAGTGGGGCTACGGCTCGGTTTTGGGAGACAGAGATATTTGCGAACATGATTTCAGTTCTCTGTCTCTGTATGTCAGTAAGATGAAACAGAAAGGTCTTGAAGAGCCTTTTCCCGCGGAAACTGCGGTGAAAATTTTCAGCGAGAAAGTGATTCCCTTTGAGGGAGATATGCAGATGTTCGACTACAGCACCGACAATATCTATTCCGAATCGGTGGCCAAATTAGTTGCCTGGCACCGGCATTACAATCGTTTCTGGAAACAGTCCGTTCTGTATTGTGAACTGCGCTGGCCCGATTTTATCAGCAGCCGGTCAGCCGATCTTCGGGGTATGACTCCCGAGGCAGAGCCGAAATTCTTCAATGCCGTGACCGGAAAAAATATCGGCTTTTCAGACGGAATCACGATAGGCAGAAAGATATGGAATTTGGACAATGCAATATGGACGCTTCAGGGCAGACACAGAGACATGGTGCATTTTGCAGATTATATTTATACAAAGCCTTTTGAGGGAAATCATACCTTTCCCCAATACTACGTGATCGGAAAAAAAGAGGGAAAATGGGATTATATTTCTGCCAACGGCAGGCATTTGGACAGAGCCGAATTCGAAGCCTTCAAAACCCGATACTACACACTCGAAGGCTGGGATACTTCCACGGGCTGGCCCCTGCGGAACACGCTCGGATCTTTGGAGCTCGGCTATGTGTCCGATGAATTGGAAAAGAGAAATATTTCCGGAGTGCAAAAATAGAGCGAAGCGATT
>DYRK01000951.1 GCA_020718785.1 Desulfatirhabdium butyrativorans
GCTTTAATCTCCGCTCTCTCCTGCTGGAATTTCATATTTGTTCCGTAAGGAAGAGTCATGATTTTCCGGTAATGTCCCTTGACCGATTTGAGATAATCTGTGTATGTCTCAATGAATCTGGGAACACTTCCGTTGAAATGGGTTCCCTTGATTAATTTCCGCAGAGTTTCCTCGCAGACATCGGCACATTTTTTATAAAACACTTCCTGAGAAGGAACCTTTCCTTCTTTTGTTTCTTTAAAAGATTCTTCGTAAACTTTGCAGACAATCTCGGCACATCCGGTGAGGGCCCGGGTTGATTTGAGATTGATTTCCAGCCATGCCGTAAAAACATCAAGCTTTTTTGCCGTAAGACCGACTGCTCCGTTCACCGCGCCTTTATATTCGCTCACCAGAAGATCAGGCAGACCGAAAATCTCCAGAGAACGGTTCAGGGTATTGCCGCAGGCATCTGCCATTTCCTTGCAGGCATCAACAGATATGGTTCCCTTTTCTTTCACATCCGTAATCGCACTCGCGGCTTCTTTCATGGCTGAAGACGATAATTTTGCTATCCGGGCTTTGAAAGCTGTTATCTCTTTGAACATGGCCCGCATCATCTGACGTTCTTCGGACAAAGCTTCCATAGACTGCTTTACTGCCTCGTCAATTTCTTTTATTCCCTCGAAAGGCGTATCTTTCAGAGACTCCACAGCGGTCGCGCTGATATCCTCATAAGCACGGCGCATCACCTCAAAAAGTCTGTCTGTTTCCGGTTCGCTCCCAGCCACGGATTTCAGATCGATTTCATAACTTTCCTTTATGACGGTCATCATGTTTCTGAGATAACTGTCATATATTTTCCGCGATGAATCAAGACTTTTTGCCAAAGCCTCGTTCATGTTTTTCATCGGCACATAAGGTAAGGGAAGGCGGTCCATCATCTCAGTAAAATATTTGCCCGAGTTGATCCAGGTGTTTAAGCCAAATCCGTTTCCCTTGCCCGAGGACTTGAATGCACCGGAAAAATCCTCCATTGTCCGGTTCCATGATCCCATCATGTCTGACCACGATTTGAATGCACTGTTATAAGATTCAACAACTTCTGCTGCTCTGATTTCCGCCATATATAATCATCCTCCCGAATTTGTGTTTATACTGCGATTGGTTGAAAAAGCAGGGTTCGGTCATACGCAAAGTACGCGGCATATCCCAAACCCGTTAAAAAAAATTATAATTTTCAGCATACGTTTCCGATCAGAAACCTTTCCATGCTGCTTTTTACGGTCACAGGCATTGTATCCAGGGTCTTCGAGCATGTCGAACACAGACGCATTGACTGTTTTTCCCGGACAGTCCCGGAAATGCTCTCGCCGCAAATCTCGCAACACTCCCCGCAACCGGTTTCCGAATAAGTGTTCATCACCCATACCCATCTTTTTCCGGAAGATGTTTTCGCCATTTTTTTTCGCCTTTTTTTTCGCTGATTGATTAAATAAAAGGAATATCGGAGCCGATTTTTCCGAAGAGATTATTCCCTTTCCGCAATTCGGAATTCAATACAATAAACAGATGCGCTTGTACATCAGGAGATTTCTGATTTCAGAGGGGGATTTTCTTAAAGAAAGAGAGAATATACTCAACGCCGTCATAACTTGCGTTTTTCTGATTCTCGATGTTCAAGTTTTTGATTCGGTTTTGCTGAAATCCCTGTTCCTCGTTCCCAAGCCCCGGCTTTCCTCGTTCCCAAGCCCCTGCTTGGGAACGCATCTGCGCCCGAAGCCCCGG
>DYRK01000236.1 GCA_020718785.1 Desulfatirhabdium butyrativorans
CTCGTTCCCAAGCCCCGGCTTGGGAATGCGTCTGCGCCCGAAGCCCCGGCTTCGGTCCGTCTCCCGTCACGGGAAGCCGGGGAACTTCCCCGGCAGGTGCGTTCCCAAGCAGGGGCTTGGGAACGAGAAAAGTCCTAATGTTAAAAAAGATTTCCTCCAAAATACAAAATGAGAATTGCTGAAAAATTGCTTGATATTTTGACAATCCTGTCATAAAAAGACCTCATTATTCAATTTGACGCTGGGCGGTAACTCATGTTTCAGGAAAACAGTCAGGTTCTGTGGAATAAACATCAAGGCGGTTCTTATTATAAAATCGGTATCGGTTGCCGCAAAGAATATTCCGCGGCACAGCCCGGGCAGTTTGTCATGCTCCGCGCCGGGAGGTGCGCTCCCCGGAGCGCACTTCCTCAATTGCTTCGGCGTCCATTTTCCATTCACCGGCTTATTTTTTCAGGGGATGATGTGCAGGGAATCGAACTGCTTTACAAAATTGTCGGTCCCTGTACCCGGTATCTTTCCGAATGTAAACAAGGGGATATCATAGACGTTCTCGGACCTTTGGGAAATTCATTCCGCGTTCCGGATAAAAGCCGCCGCATTTTTATGGCAGCCGGAGGAGTCGGAGTCGCGCCGCTGGTTTTTCTGGCAGATATTTTGCAGAAAAAAAAGGCTGATCTTAGGAAATGCACTGTTTTTATCGGAGGCAGAACCGCGGATGATCTGCTGTGCAGGGATGATTTTTCCGATAAGGGAATGAGTGTGCAGGTCAGCACGGAAGACGGGAAAGCCGGCGAAAAAGGACTGATTACGGTTCCGCTTGAATCGGCAATCAGACAACAGCCTCCGGATATTATTTACGCGTGCGGTCCATCCGGAATGTTAAGGTCTGTGGCAGGGATTGCGGAAAAATATGCGGTTCCATGCCGGATTTCCGTTGAAACGCTCATGGCTTGCGGCATGGGCGCGTGTCTGGGCTGCGCGCTGAAAATGAAAAACAATGAGGGCAGATATCTGCACGCATGCGCGGACGGTCCTGTATTTGACGCGGCAAGTCTTGTTTTCTGAATAATAACCTTTGAAAATCTGATAGTTAGGCTGCATATCGGATTTTAACGCAGGGCTGCAAATTTTACATTGACTTCAGGTTATCCCTGTGTTAGAGGGAATATCTTTAAAGGATATGCGGGACCTGAAAAGACGATTTTTTTATGGACAAAGAAAAAATACGCAACTTGAAAGAGCTTGCCTATTACAGCAGCATCGGATTTCAGGTATCGCTTTCAATCGTGATCGGTCTTGCCGCGGGAGTATGGTTGGACGGCAGATTTGACACAAGACCCTGGCTCACGCTTGTTTTTATGGGACTCGGCATCGCGGCAGGATTCAGAAATATCGGACTTGCAATCAAAAGAAGCAGGAATTTGTGAATATTCAAGAGCGTCTTCTGAAATTTGTCACCGTTACCAACTGGATACTCTTTTTTGTCACAGGCATTGCCGGGCTGATCATCGCGCCGCCGGATTTTGCCAGAGGAATCATATTCGGCGGGCTTATTGTCACCGTCAATTTTCATCTGCTGCACCGCACATTGAAAAAAGCCCTGACCCCGCCTTATCTGTCTTCGCACAACGTGGTGATTGCAAAGTATTATGTGCGTTTTATCGTAAGCGGTTTTATTATATTCGTGCTTACAGCAAAGCACTATGTCAATCCTTTCGGCTTGTTTATCGGGCTGTCGGTTGTGGTTGTCAGCATTGTTCTCGCAACGATGCTTGAATTTAAAAAACTTTTTCGCAAGGAGGTATTTTAAAACGTGGAACATCCTTATCTCTTTTTTGTCAAGCTGTTCGAATGGATCGGACTGGCGCATTTTGCCCATTCTTATCCATGGGTGATTTACTCCTGGGTGGTGATTGCCCTGCTGATTGTTTTCTGTTACATGCCGGTCAAAGCTATGACCATGGTTCCGTCAAAAGCACAGAATTTTCTGGAGATTGTTGTTTCAGGGCTTGAGGACTTCATGATCAGTGTAACCGGAGAAGAAGGCCGCTGGCTCTTCCCGCTGGCTGCCACCGTGTTTATCTATGTGCTGTCCTGCAACCTGATCGGTCTGATTCCCGGATTTTTTCCGCCGACCGCGAGTCTGAACACCACAGCCTCATGTGCGCTCACCGTGGTTATTTTCACCCACATTATCGGCGTCAAGTATCACGGAGCGAAATACATCAAACATTTTATGGGACCGATATGGTGGATGGTTCCCATTATTTTCCCCATCGAAGTCATCGGACATCTTGCCCGTATTCTTTCCCTGTCTTTCCGTCTTTTCGGAAATATGATGGGGCATGAACTGGTTCTGGGGATTCTTTTCGGGCTGGCCGGCGCATTCTTTGCACCGCTGCCGATCATGGCACTGGGTATTTTTGTTGCCTTTGTTCAGGCATTTGTGTTCTTTCTGCTTTCCATAATGTATTTTACAGGCGCGATGGAACATGCTCACTGATTTATAAACTGAGCTTTTGAACGCTGCCGTAAAACGGTTTTGCAAACCGTTTCTCCGTAAAAAACGGCTTGCAAAGCCGTTTTACAGAAGCGCAGATTATGCCGGCAGGCAGTATATAAGTCCGTTTTCCGTAAAGCGGGTTTCAAACCCGCTCTGCAACGCAGAAAAAAAAGAAAAATAAAATTTCTTGACAAATCTTTCTGCTTATGTTTTTTAATATCTTTTTAGGTTACACAGTTCATTCTTAATAAGAGTGGATTAAATTTTATAAACGGGATAACTGGAAGAAGCCCGATGAATAAAATCTAAACAAGGAGGAAAGAGTAAAGAATGGAAGCATCAGCATTGCAGTTCTTTATCGCGTGCGTAACTGCCGCAGGTTTCGGGATTGCCATCGCAGCATTCGGCTGCGGTATCGGACAGGGTATGGGTCTGAAATCGGCTGTCGAAGGTATTGCAAGAAATCCTGAGTCTTCAGGCAAAGTTACAGTTACCATGCTGATCGGTCTCGCTATGATCGAATCTCTGTGTATTTACGCATTGGTCGTTTCTCTGATTCTTATCTATGCTCATCCGCAGGCAGAAGCTATCGCCAAACTGCTTGGCGCTCATTAATTCGGCGCAGGACAGGATAGGGAAGTGAAATAAATCAGGCTGCCTTCCTTTTATAAAGGGAGGGCAGCCTTTTTTATTTGCCGTGTGTGTAATAATTGTAACCGGCTGTGCAATATCTGTAACCGTAGTCCCCGGCATTTACGGGGGATTTTTTTAAAAGAGCTTACATTTCAGATAATTGTATTTTTGGCACGACTGTTGCATATACTTAGATAACTGCCTGCTGAAATGAAAATTTCGTCAGGGCAGTTCTTATATATACAGGCAGCGGAGTTTTCCGCTGCCGATTAACCGGACATAGAAAAAGAATGTTTGAATTTCAAGGAGAATTGTAAAATGAAAAAGATGCTTATTGTAACACTGGTTGCGCTGTTTGGTTTTTGTATGGCAGGAAATGTACTTGCAACAGATGCTGGCAAGAAAAAGGCTGAAGTTCTCAAAGAAGCGAAAGCGGTGAAAGAAGAGGCCGCAAAAAAGGCTGAGGCTGTAAAAGATGAAGCTGCAAAAGAAGCTGAGGCTGTAAAAGGCGAGGCTGAAGTTGTGAAAGATGATGTTGCCAAAGATGCTGAAGCTGTGAAAGATGAAGCCGCAGAAGATGCCGAAGCTGTGAAAGATGATGTTGCCAAAGATGCTGAAGCTGTGAAAGATGGTGTTGCGAAAGAGGCTGAGGCTGTGAAAGATGAAGCTGCGAAAAAGGCTGATGCTGTCAAGGAAGAGCCTGCTCCGAAAAAATAAGTTTCAGTAATAAGCGGGCGACCTTAAAAACTTATATTTTTTTTGCCGCAGAACAGGCATGTCTGCCTGTTCATGATAAAGGTCAGACAGAAATGTCTGACCCGCCGAATCTTATAAATCATAATGGTCGGTAGCTTATGATGATGCCCGATCTGTAACAGGGAGAGGGATAAAGACCCCGCAGGCTGAAAAGTCTGCGGGGTCTTTGTTTTGATGTGAACAGGAGTCAGGTATTTGAATTTTAACCATTTGATTTTATTAACTCATGTTACGCCCCTGTCATTCCTGCGAAAGCAGGAATGACAGGTTTTCCGGCTACAGACTCCTGTCATTCCGGGGAAAACTGGGAAACGGCTGTTTTCCGCCATTTTAATAAAATCGGTAACCCGGAATCCGGCTGCCGCAAAACTTTTCGATCTACTGAAGTTTGATAAAATTTTGCCTGATTCCGCAACATCGTGGGCGATGGCGAGGGACCATGCGGAGCTTCCGGAGTCCGCGTATGATAAAAAAAATTGATTTCCTAACGGAATTGGGATATTCAGCAAAAAGACTTTCCGGAATCGCAACCTCCTCGTTCCCACGCTCCGGCGTCACTGCCATTAATTTAAGGGAGGAGGAGTGCTGAAATGAAATTTTAGCACAGTGCCAAAATTTACATGATGATTTGAACCGCTAATTGACGCTGATAAACGCTGATGAATCAGAAAAATAAATTCAAGTGCGTAAGTCCTAAATGGTATTGAAGCCGGAGCGTGGAAAACGACTTGCAAAGTCGTTTTACCGGCGATTTCAAAAGCGAAGATTATGTCGGTTGACAGTATATGTCTGAAATACTTATGGAAAAAAAGTATGATTATACAACAGGCGATTGAGGTTCTAAAAATAGAGGCTGAAGCCATTCTGAAACTCATTGACCGGATTGATGAGAGTTTCACGCGGATGGTGGAACTGATCTGCGATTCAGGGGGACGCGTGATTGTTGCTGGAATCGGCAAATCCGGAATCGTGGGCAGAAAAATTGTTGCCACCTTAAACAGCACCGGCACACGGTCTGTTTTTCTGCATCCGGTAGAAGCCATGCACGGGGATTTGGGTATGGTCTGTCCCGATGATATTTTTATCGCCCTTTCCAACAGCGGCGAAACCGATGAACTGAACATGCTCCTGCCGAGCATCCGGAGTGTGGGATGCAAGATCATAGCTTTTACCGGCAATGTAAATTCCACGCTGGCAAAACACAGCGATATTGTAATTGATGTGGGAGTGGAAAGAGAAGCCTCTCCAATTGCCGCGCCCACCGCCAGCACTACCGCGTTTCTCGCTATGGGAGATGCCCTTGCCGTTGTGCTGATGAACAAAAAGCAGTTCAAAACCAGTGACTTTAAAAAATTTCACCCGGGGGGAACCTTGGGCAGACGGCTTTCCGGCAGTGTCAGGGAAATCATGCTGACCGGCGATATTATTCCCTCTGTGCCTGAAGACGCGGACATTGAAGCCGCGGTAAAGGAAATGGACCGTCCGGGACTGGGTGTGACTTTTGTGCTGAAACCGGATAAAACCCTTGTCGGAATTATCACTGACGGCGATATCCGACGCGCGGTAGCAAAAAAAAAAGCGGTTTTCGAACTTACGGTTAAAGACATCATGACAGAAAACCCGAAAACTGTGCATCCGGATTCTCCTGCATACAGCGCGCTGAATATTATGGAACAATATCAGATCACCGTGCTTCCCGTTACGGATTCTTCGGGAAAAGTTCAGGGGATTCTGCATTTGCATGACATACTGGGCAAGGGTGAATTCAAATTCGACAGGATTGACAGGATTATACAGGATTAAGATTATACAGATGATGTTACGCACACTGTCATTCCTGCGGAAGCAGGAATCTGTGAAAAACACGGATTCCCGCTTTCGCGGGAATGACAGCGCGACAGGATAACCGCCTGATTTACATTCGTCTGCTTAACATCAGTTATACAAAATTGTTCCGCTTTTCGATTTTTACTTGCAGGAGGAGCATTTTATTTATGGATTACAATTCGATTGATACTGCCATACCGACACTCGGCGAAGCAACGATTCCTTCGCCTGTCCAAAGCAAAGAAAGCAGGGTATGGGGACAGAGATTTATATGCGATGACGAGCGCGTGATTATTGACCTGGATCTGAAACGGCTGAAGGAGAGAATCGCGGCAGGCAAAGAAATTCCTTCTTTTGAAAAAGCCGGTCCCAGAAAAAAAATATATTTTGATCCGAGCAAACTCAAATGCGCGCTCGTAACCTGCGGCGGTCTGTGTCCCGGATTGAATGACATCATCCGGGCTATTGTGCTGGAACTCTACCATTGCTACGGCGTGAAAAATATTTTCGGGGTTCAGTACGGTCTTCAGGGATTTATTTCAAAATACGGGCTGGATTATATCAGGCTTAAACCCGATGTGGTCGCCGATATTCATGAAATGGGCGGAACCATTCTCGGAGCCTCGAGAGGGGAGCAGGATATCAGGGAAATCGTCAGTTGCCTTGAGAGAGACAATATCGGTATTCTGTTTATGATCGGCGGAGACGGAACCCTCAGAGCCGCGGACAAAATTGCGGAGGCTGTCAGAGAAAAAGGATTGAAAATCAGTGTGATCGGCGTACCCAAAACCATTGACAACGATATTCATCTTGTCGCACGGTCTTTCGGATTTCATACAGCAGTGGATATTGCCACCACCGCGATCAAAGCCGCACATAAGGAAGCCGAAGGATATCCCAACGGCATCGGTCTGATAAAACTGATGGGAAGGCATTCAGGATTTATCGCGGCTACGACAACGCTTGCCCAGCAGGATGTGAATTTCACCCTGATACCGGAAGTGGATTTTGATCTTGAAGGACCCAAAGGTTTTCTTGCCGCGCTTGAAAAACGTCTTGAAGAGCGGAAACATGCGGTAATCGTGGTTGCAGAAGGCGCAGGTCAGAAATTCTTCGAGGGCATGGAAAAAATTTTTGATGAATCGGGAAACGCCAAGCCTATGGATATCGGTCCTTTCCTGAAAGATAAAATGACCGCGTATTTCAAAGCCAAAAATATTCCCATTAATCTTAAATACATTGACCCCAGCTATATTATCCGGAGCCTTCCGGCAAATTCCAATGACAATGTGTATTGCAGTTATCTGGGAAGGGATGCTGTTCATGCGGGCATGGCAGGAAAGACAAAACTGATTGTCAGCCGCTGGAACGAGGAATTTGTCTATGTGCCGATGTGGGTGAATGCCTCCGAAGAAAAACCCAAGCAGGTGGATACAAACGGAAAACTTTGGTTCAGCGTGCTTGAGGCTACGGGACAGGGTTCTCTCAGAAACGAATAATTCTCTGCTGCGAAAAAGAAAGTAAATCGGGTTTTATACTGCCCTTCGGCATAATTTGCGCCTTTAAAATCCGCCGTAAAACGACTTTGCAAGTCGTTTTGTCGGCAAAACGGTTTGCGTCTGTTTTTAGTTTTCGGCGTTTTACAGAAAATTCGGAAAGCGCAGATTATGACGGTGGAAAGAATATATCTCATATACGGCCGGAGATTTGCAGATACATCATGTTTAAACATTTGATAAAACAATTTTATTTGTCAGCCGCCTGCATCTCCCTTTTTATTGCAGGATGTCATTCGGACCGAATAGCACCGAAAATAACTCCCGAAGATACTGTCCGTCCCCTCCGGTTTCCGGGAGAGGAGTCTATTCCTGAAAGCCGATATCATATTGCCGGTTTTTCTGTGGAAAATCGCCCCATCGAATATTTCGACATCGGCGACGGCGAAGATGTGACCCTGATCCTAGCGGCGATTCACGGCAATGAACAGGCAGGAATGCTCATTGCACGGCGGATCATTCAGTATCTTCAGGAACATCCCGGAATTCTGAAAAACCGCAAAGTCGTTATATTGCCCGGGGCAAATCCGGACGGTATCGCCGGAAACACCCGCTGCAATGCCCGGGGAGTGGACTTGAACCGCAATTTTTTTACAGAAAACCGTGTCAATAATGATCTGTTCGGAACGGAGGCCTTCTCCGAACCGGAAACCCGGGCCATTGAACAGATTCTCAGAGAATATGTTCCTGACCGGATTATAAGTATTCACGAACCGCTGGCATGTGTGGATTATGACGGACCGGGCGGAGAAGAACTGGCTGCACATATAGCAGATTATTGCGGACTGCCTCTCAGGAAACTGGGCGCGAGACCCGGTTCTCTCGGAAGCTATGCAGAGGAAAGTCTGAATATCCCGATTGTCACCCTTGAACTGCCGGAAGATGCGGGAGAGCTTGATTCCGAAAGGCTTTGGTTTTTCTACGGAAGCTCGATTATTGCCTCTGTCATATATCCTGACGGTTCAGGGTATTATTTTTTTCAGAAGGAAAAAATAGAAACAGACGGACCGGAGAAGAAAGGTTATGGGAAATAGTATCGCGACATGCTCATCAGAGCCGGTTCTGCCCTTTTATTACCTGTTACATCCGTCTCGGCTATTCAACTCCCATATAAAATTCAACATTGGATTGAATTGTGGGAGCAAACTCCCATTCGATTTTTACGGCTTCCATATCATATCCTCCGGAGGGAGGATATTACTCCACTTGAATACTCTCTCTGCCCCATTGCTCTGTTTTAATATCTGAAGTATTCCTGCATTTATTTCGAAGAACTCACGTTTTTAAAAGTTGTCAAATCTTATAAGCGACCGACCGTTATGATTTATAAGATTCGGCGGGTCAGACATTTCTGTCTGACCTTTATCATGAA
>DYRK01000007.1:0-10690 GCA_020718785.1 Desulfatirhabdium butyrativorans
CCGAAAAAAACCCCGCCTTGATAAACTCACGGTTCAGACGGGCAATATTGGAAATAGAGATTTCTTTGGGACATTCGGCTTCGCATTCCCGCTCATTGGTACACGCGCCGAATCCGAGTTCGTCCATTTTTCTCAGCATGGACAGCACGCGTTTTGCAGCTTCGGGCTTTCCCTGCGGCAGCAGAGCGAGCTGGGAAACTTTCGCGCTCACAAAAAGCATGGCAGAAGCATTGGGACAGGAGGCCACACACGCGCCGCAGCCGATACAGGCTGCCGCGTCCATTGCCTTTTCCGCCACATCCTGAGGCACCGGAATACAGTTCGCGTCCTGCGCTCCGCCCGTGTTCACAGAGATAAAACCGCCGGACTGAATCAGCTTGTCCAGCGCGCCGCGATCCACTGCCAAGTCTTTGATGACCTTGAAAGCCCTTGAACGCCAGGGTTCAATCGCTATAGTGTCTCCGTTTGAAAAATGCCGCATGTGCAGTTGGCAGAGCGTGGTTCCTTTTTCATGACCGTGAGGACGACCGTTGACCACAGTGCCGCACATGCCGCAGATCCCTTCCCGGCAGTCGTGATCAAAGGCAATGGGGTCTTTTCCCTCAATCGTCAGTTTCTCATTGACCACATCGAGCATTTCCAGAAAAGACATATCTGTTGAAATGCCTCTGGCCTCATAATTTTCGAATTTGCCTTTGGCTTTTTCATCTTTCTGACGCCAGACTTTCAATGTCAGATTGATGGTCTTTGCTGTTGTCATTATTTGTAGCTCCTCTGTGTAAGGTGGACATTTTCGAAAACCAGCGGTTCTTTGCAAAAAGCAGGTTCCTTGTTGTCGCCGGTGTATTCCCACGCAGCCACATGACAGAAATTCTCGTCATCGCGTTTAGCCTCGTTTTCCTCTGTCTGATAGGCTTCGTTGAAATGTCCGCCGCAGGATTCCTGACGGGCAAGCGCGTCCATAATCATCAGTTCGGCAAATTCCAGAAAATCCGCCACACGCCCGGCTCTTTCGAGGCTCTGGTTGAATTCCTCGTTGAAACCCGGAACCAGAACATTTTCCCAGAACTCTGCACGAAGGCTTTGAATCATGGTTTTTGCCTTTGCCAGCCCTGCATTGTTACGAGCCATGCCGCAGTAATCCCACATGATCAGACCCAGTTGGCGGTGAATATCGTCAACAGTCCGTTTCCCTCTGATGGAAAGGAGTTTCTGAATCCGATCCGAGGCCTGTTTTGCCGTGTCTTTGAAATCGGCATGATCTGCGGTCACTTCCGGGAAAACCGTTCCGGCAAGATATCCGCCGATAGTATAAGGAATGACAAAATAGCCGTCTGCAAGTCCCTGCATGAGCGCACTCGCGCCCAGACGGTTTGCGCCGTGATCCGAGAAATTGGCTTCGCCCATAACAAAGAGTCCGGGAACCGTACTCATCAGGTTATAATCCACCCACAGACCGCCCATAGTGTAATGAACCGCGGGATAAATCATCATAGGCGTTTCATAAGGATCCTGACCCGTGATTTTTTCATACATCTGGAAGAGATTGCCGTATTTTTTTTCAATCACAGGCTTTCCGTCCCGTTTGATCGCATCAGCAAAATCAAGATAAACCGCGAGCTTGGTTTCGCCCACGCCCTTGCCTGCATCACATTGTTCTTTGGCATTTCGGGAAGCCACATCTCTCGGAACAAGATTGCCGAAGCTCGGATATTTACGCTCCAGATAGTAATCCCTTTCCGATTCCGGAATCTGATGCGGAAGCCGTGTATCTCCGGCATTTTTCGGAACCCATACCCGCCCGTCATTTCTCAGACTTTCGCTCATCAGCGTAAGTTTGGACTGATAGGTTCCGTGAACCGGAATACAGGTCGGGTGAATCTGGGTAAAGCAGGGGTTGGCAAAAAATGCCCCGCGTTTGTATGCCCGATAGCTCGCGCTCACATTGGAAGCCATAGCGTTTGTTGACAGGAAAAAGACATTGCCGTATCCGCCGGTTGCCAGCACCACCGCGTGCGCGGCATGGGATTCGATTTCGCCGGTAATCAGATTTCTCACAATAATGCCGCGTGCCTGCCCGTTGGCAATCACAAGATCGAGCATTTCCCGGCGGGGAAACATCTGAACTTTTCCTATGGCGATCTGCCGGGACAATGCACTGTATGCGCCGAGAAGCAACTGCTGCCCGGTCTGTCCTCTGGCATAAAAAGTTCTGGAGACCTGCGCGCCGCCGAAAGAGCGGTTGGCAAGGAGTCCGCCGTAATCGCGTGCAAAAGGAATGCCCTGAGCCACGCATTGGTCAATAATCAGGTTGCTGACCTGTGCGAGCCGATGCACATTTGCTTCTCTGGCTCTGAAGTCGCCGCCTTTGACCGTATCATAAAAAAGCCGCCAGATACTGTCGCCTTCATTGGTATAGTTCTTCGCGGCGTTGATACCGCCCTGGGCGGCGATGCTGTGTGCGCGCCGCGGGCTGTCCTGAATACAGAAGGTTTTTACATTATATCCGAGTTCGGCAAGAGATGCCGACGCGGAACCGCCGGCAAGTCCTGTGCCGACCACAATAATCGTGAATTTTCTTTTGTTCGCGGGGTTGACCAGCTTCAGTTCAAAACGGTGTTTGTCCCATTTTCCAGCAAGAGGTCCTCCCGGAATTTTCGCATCAAGCTGCATTTTTCTTTTCCTTATTTACAAGTTGCAGGTTGCAGGTTGCAAGTTGCAAGTTGACAAGTAACAATTACCCGGGACCTGTTTTACAAAGTAGAGATATAAACCGGAATAAAGCCGAAACCGATAGCCACAATCACGCTGAATGCAATTCCCAATCCCTGAATAAAAGGCATATATTTGGGATGATTTGCGCCCAGCGTCTGGAATGCGCTCCAGAAACCGTGACTTACGTGAATCGCGGCGATGACGACCCCGAGGATATAGATGAAAATATAGCCTTTTTTGGCAAAGGAATTGAATACGAGCTGATAAACCGTATCCGGTTCCGGGGTGGGGAAACGAATATCTGCCAGATGAAAGATCAGAAATGCCAGCAGGAGAATGCCGGTGTAGGGCATAGTCGCGGAGCCGAGAGTGCGTCCCCCCGCGTTTTTCTTAACTGCGTAGCGGATCGGTCTTGCGCTCAGGTTTCCGATAAACAGGGTCAGTCCGGTGAGAACATGAACGACCGCCAATGCCACCAGTCCCAGTTCCGCCACGGTGATGAGGGGTCCGTAAGCGTGAAGGTGTTTGACATACGCGGTGAAAAAATCCGATCCGCCGTACAGGGTCAGATTGCCGATCAGATGGACAGCCAGAAATCCGCAGAAGGAGAGTCCTGTGATTGCCATCATCAGCTTTTTCCCGACAGACGAGCCTAATGTGTTTGTCAGCCAAGCCATTTTCTTCCTCCTTTTTCAGAAAAAATTTAAGTAATTACCTGCCGCCGCCATGAAGGATTTCGGATATAAGTTTTTGAAATTGCTTGAAATAAATGCCTGTTACACTTTTTAAAAGCCATAAAATCAGAAACTTATATTCTCTTTCCCTCAATCCGGCGCAGATATTTATAAAATTGTTCTTTTAATGATTTCCGATCTGCCTGTCAACATATTTTTTCATATTTATGAAGCGGGGGCTTGGGAAGTTCCCGAAAATTCAGAAAACCGGTTGCGAAAAAAATATTGACAGGATAAAAAATATGGGTTATCAGCATTTATTCTAATAGGGTTTTACCCTCTAGTGATTTATCAAAATTGATTTTATAAGTTGAATTTTTGTTTAATAAACCGATTAAGAATAGGGAAATCAAATGCCGGCTATTTCAATGTTTTATGGAATAATTGTCGCTATTTACTACAAAGATAACGCAGGACATAATCAGCCGCATATTCATGTGCGTTATCAAGGCGAAAAAGCTTCAATTTCTATTGAAGACGGAACGGTTCTTGCGGGATATTTTCCTTCAAAGCAATTGCGTATGGTTCTGGCATGGATTGAGATTCATAAAGATGAACTTATGGCTGACTGGGAATTGGCAGTTTCCGGAGAAGAACCTTTCCGCATTCCCCCCTTACAATAATTACGGAGAACTTTTTTATGGAAAAATTATTAGATGTTGTCAGCGTTCAGCCCTGTAAGGACAACACGCTGATTCTTGTATTTGAAAATAATGAGAAACGGCTGTTTGACATGAGGCCGTATTTGGACGAAAAACCATTTACAAAGCTTAAAAATTTACCGCTGTTTATGAAAGCCAAAGTTGCGTATGGTACAGTTGCATGGCCGGGAAATATTGATATAGCACCTGAAACCCTTTGGAACTGTTCAATAAAAGCATAAGCAATGATTCAGCGGACAGGGCAACGGTAAAGATATATTTATTGACAATATACGGGGTTCGGTTTCGTGAAAAAAATAAAGGAGTAATTGAGCATGACAGACCGGCAATTACTGAAACGAATCATTTCTGACCCGAAAGTTATGGTAGGGAAACCCGTTGTCAGGGGAACACGCATTACTGTCGAATATATACTGAATCTGCTGGCTCACGGAGCGACCGTGTCGGAAATACTGGAAGAATACGAAGGACTGACTCAAGATGATATCCGGGCATGTCTGCTTTTTTCCGCAAGGTCGCTGGCAAGCATGAGTTTCATGCCGCTGGTATAACATACATAGATAAATGAAAAAAATATGACTCCGACAGTGTTTCGAGAAGATGAATATCGTTTCTTCTTTTTTTCCAGAGAAGAAAACAGAATGCATGTCCATGTATATTGCAGCAACGGAGAAGCAAAATTTTGGCTTGAACCGGAGA
The DNA here is from genome assembly GCA_020718785.1 of Desulfatirhabdium butyrativorans. GTDB lineage: Bacteria > Desulfobacterota > Desulfobacteria > Desulfobacterales > DYRK01 > DYRK01. The sequence continues at coordinate 4,811 of DYRK01000007.1, forward strand.
TAGAATTGTCCCGTAATCACGGTCTGTCAAGGAAGCAACTTAAAAAAATAGAAGAAATTATTGAGGATCGGCAAAATGAAATCAGATCACGTTGGCAGAACTATTTCGGAACTTGAAGTGACAAATATATCATCACATGGAATATGGATACTTTCCGACAATGAAGAACTCTTTCTTCCTTATGATGATTTTCCCTGGTTTAAAGATGTTCCCGTAGGGAAGATATTGAATATAACAGAGCCGTCATCAGGTCATTTCTATTGGCCTGATCTGGATATTGACCTGAGTGCGGAAATAATCAGACATCCTGAAAGATTTCCAATGAAAGCAGAATGTTTTATCTGATCCCCAATGTCTGTGTCAAGCCAAACCCGGACCGTAGGGAACAGACATAACTTTTTCAATTTAAGTAATATTATCCGGCAGGAGCGGCTGATAACAAATGCTTCTGCCCGCAACGGATGATTCGGACTGAACACCCGACGATTTTCCTCGTTCCCAAGCCGGGGCTTGGGAACGAGAAAAGTCTGCCTGCAAAAAAAAATATTGACAGGATAAAAAATATGGGTTACGAATTTCTCTTGCAAGTGTCGCAGATGTGAACATTCTTACAAACTGGAATCGCGTATGGAAATGACTGCTTCTTTATTTTTACTCTTCAACCACCGGCTCACCCCGGATCAGGAACAGGACGCGTTTGCATCTATCGGCGTCCGTGATATTGTCGGACTGCCTTCGGACATCGGAGAGCTATGGCGGCAGATTCCGCCGGAATTATCCGAGCTTGGCGAATATCTGAATCCGATCAAAGGGTGGCTGTCGTCCGGGGCAGCAGAGCGAGACTATGTGCTGATTCAGGGAGATTTCGGCGCGTGTTTTCTCATGGTGAAATTTGCTTTTGAAAAAGGGCTGATTCCGGTCTATGCCACGACAAAACGGGAAGCTGTCGAGGAACATCAGCCTGACGGTTCCGTAAAAATGACTCATCGCTTTCAGCATTGTCAGTTCAGAAAATACGGGAGATGAGACTAATCTCGTCACACAGGAACAGATCCGATGAAAACCATTGTAGTTATCCCTTCAAGATACGGATCCACGAGGTTCGCAGGCAAACCTCTCGCCCTTATTGCAGGCAAAGCCATGATACAAAGGGTTTATGAAAACGCAGCCAGTGCCTCGGATATTGCGGATGTGATTGTGGCAACAGATGACTCACGGATTGCCGATGCAGTGAAAGGCTTTCGAGGCAAAGTCATGATGACTTCCCCGGCGAATCGCTCCGGCACAGACAGAGTCGCGGAAGTCGCCGAAAAAATGGGGCTTGAGCAGGATGATATTGTAGTGAATGTCCAGGGCGATCAGCCTCTGCTCGATCCCCGGTGTCTTGAAGACGTGACCGCACCGCTCGGAATGGGAATGCCGGATGCCGGATGCGAGATGACTACACTTGCTTTCAGGATTGTGAATGAGCGTGAAATCACGGATCCCAAAGACGTGAAAGTGACTTTCGATACCCGCGGATTTGCCCTTTATTTCTCCAGATCGGCGATTCCCTACGCACGGGACCCCGGCATCCGGTTTGACACCTACAAGCATCTGGGAGTCTATGCCTATACCCGCCGATTTCTGGAAATATTCAGAAACCTTCCCCGCGGAAAGCTTGAGGAAATCGAACAGCTCGAACAACTCCGCGTCCTTGAATACGGCTATAAAATCAAGGTGGTCGTAACAGCTTATGACTCACCCGAAGTGGATATTCCAAAGGATATAGCGAGAATTGAAAAAGTCATACTGGAGCAGGCATTGCATGGCGGGCGCATATCGGCGGGTTCATCTCCGTTGCAAACCGTTGCAGAATGGCGATAATAAAAATTATAAGCTATAGTTTTTAAAAAAAGATTGTGGGGACACGCCGTCGGCGTGTCCCTACCCGATTATTGTATCAGCACATAAATAACTTCGGCAATACCTATTTTCCCGTCCCCGTTCACATCCGCAGCGATATAAATGACGGCGGACGTGCTTATTCCTGTCGTTGCCTGCAATCCCAGCACCGCATCACGCAGATCAATGGACGAATCGTCATTGATATCTCCGGGCAGAACGACATTGTTGACCGTTATGGTAATGACCGCCTCTGCAGAATTGACTCCGTCGGAAACCTTAACCAAGAGCGTATAAGCAGTCGTGAGTTTATAATTTAACTGACTGCGGTCTTTTACCGTAATGTCTCCCGTGTTTCCTATGGCAAAGACCGTATTCGTATTGCCGGATATGATCTCAAAGATCAGCGCATCTCTGTCAGGATTATAAACAGACACTGTAGCAGCCAATTCTCCGTTTGCAGCATCCTCGTCAACAGAAAATGTCTGTGCCTTGATTTCAGGAATTTCATTGATATCATTGACATTCACGGTGACAATGCCTGCATAAGAATAAGTCCCGTCCGAAATCTGAATCGTCAGTTTATACTCGGATATTGTCTCATAATCCAATCCTGAGGCTGCGACAGTGATTTTTCCCGTGTCCTTACCGATTGCAAATCTACCGCTCTCATTTCCGGCTGTTATCTCATAAGTCAGCGGGTCATCATTCGGATCATCTGCCGATACCATACCTACGGCTGTTCCGGCTGCACAGTTTTCATCTACCGAGAATGTCTGATTTTCACCGCTCAGAAAGGGACTTTCATTGACATAGAATACTGTAACCGTAACCGTTGCCGTATCGCTGTTTATGCCGTCCGATACCCGAATTACGAGTTCGTAATCAGTAGCAATTTCGTAATTCAGCTTTGCCGAGTCGGCGACGGTAATTTCTCCGCTGTCTCTGTTAAGTGCAAATGCCTTATTTTCATTGCCGGATACGATTTCATAGCTCAGTTTTGCCGACTCGGGATCGCTCGCCGATACCTTGCCGACAATATATCCCTGGGGACTTCTTTCGGCAACAGAAAAAGTCTGATCTGTTACTACAGGGCTTTCATTAACATCATTGACAGTTATGGTGATCTGGGCTGTGCCGGGATAAGTGCCGTCCGAAACCTGAACCGTCAGTATATACGGAGTTTTAATCTTTTCATAATCCAGAACATCGGCATCGGCGACTGTGATCTGGCGGGTGCTGCTACTGAGAGCAAAGGCATTGTCCGTATTTCCCGATAGAATAGAATAGGTCAGAAGAGTCATATCCGGATCGCTTGCCACTACTGTGCCGACAACCGTTCCTTCCGGGCTGTTTTCATTCACGGAAAAGCTCTGATTGCCGACTACCGGATTTTCATTCACATCATTGACAGAAATCGTGACCGTCGCGCTTGTAGCATTACTTCCGTCGGATATTTGGACGGTCAGCGGGTATGACTTCTTTATCTCATAATCAAGCCGGGTTCCGTCATTTACCGTAATCTGTCCTGTGCTGCTGCTGATGGCAAAAACACTGTCCGTATTCCCCGCAGTGATTTTATAGGTGAGCATAGCGTTTTCCGGGTCACTTGCAGATACCGTACCGACCGTTGTGCCTTTGGGACTGTTCTCATTCACGGAAAAGCTCTGGTTTGCAGCCACGGGTTTTTCATTCACATTTTTGATAGTGATACTGACCGTTGCCGTGGGAGAATATCCTCCGTCCGAGACCTGAACCGTCAGCGAATATGTCTTGACGCTTTCGTAATCCAAAAAAGAACTGTCATTTACCGTGATCTGTCCTGTGCTGCCGATGGCAAAAGCATTGCCGGTATTGCCTGCGGTGATGCTGTAAGTCAGTGCATTCGAATCCGGATCGCTTGCCGGTACTGTCCCGACCGCCATGCCTTTGGCAGTGTTTTCGTTAAGCGAAAAGCTCTGATTTTTCACCGTCGGAGTTTCATTCACATTGCCTACAGCGATTGTGATTCTTGCGGTAGGCATATTTTTGCCGTCCGATACTTTGACCGTCAGGACATAACTGCTCAGAGCTTCATAATTCAGCGCATTGGCATTGCCGACCGTGATCTGCCCTGTGGAAGAGCCGAGAGTAAAAGCCGTGTTCGTATTTCCGGAGATAATGCTGTAAGTGATCGGAAGCGATTCGGGATCCCGCGCCGAAATCTTGCCCACAGCGGTTCCGGCAACGCTGTTCTCATTCACAGAAAAACTTTGATCGCTGATCTCAGGGGCTTCATTTATATCTTTGACAGTGATCGTAACCGTAACGATTTTCTCGCTCGTACCGTCTGACACCCGGACTGCAAGTGTATAAACAGCCGAGGCTTCATAATCCAGTCTGCTGCTGTTATTGACGGTAATTTTTCCTGCGCCGTCAACAGCGAATACCTTGTCTGTGTCGCCCGATATGATCTCATAGCTCAATGTGTCTGCGTCCGGATCACTTGCCGAAACTGCGCCGATCACTGTTCCGTCCGGGCTGTTTTCATCAACGGAAAAGGCTCCGCCGGATGCCGAAGGCGGATCATTTGAAGTAAAATAAATCGCGGAATCCGTAACCGATACTGTTTCATCTCCCGAATTTGCCACAGCTATACAGAATTTATTGCCGATTCTGAATGATTTCCAATCTCTCGCGCCGTGAGTCGGGACAGACTGAAAATCTGCGAATTGCGTTCCGTTCCATTTGTAAATCATCGAATTGATGTTATAGCCTGAGTCATCATACCAGTTTGCCAGAGCCAGATAGTGATGACTTCCGACATTGAAAAACTCGCAGGAAGTGGCACCGCTGCTGGGAATTTCCTGAAACAAAGCGAAACCGGAGCCGTTCCATTTATAAATTATCGAATTGATGTTATACGTCGAACCGTTATTGATATTTGCCAATGCAAGATAGGGAGTGTCTTCGATGAGGAAAAACTCCCAGTCTGTCGCGCCGATAAAGGAAAAATTCTGAAATTCCGTAAACTGCGTATTATTCCAGCGATAGATTTTCGGACCGATTAGGGCGTCGGCAACAGCCAGATAGGATTCGGTGCCGACAGTAAAAAATTCACAGTCAAAGGCACCCATTGAATTCAGTGTCTGAAATTCCTCAAAAGCAGAGCCGTCCCATTTATAAATTTTTGAATAATAGAGTTCTGATCCGCTTTTGCTGACATTTGCAACTGCAAGATAAGTGTCGCTGCCGATGAAAAAAAATTCGCAGCCGTAACTGTTCCCGGAAATGGACTGGATTTTTTCAAAGTCCGTGCCGCTCCATCTGTAAACAGACGCGCCGTCTTCGGCATTTGCCGCGGCTAAATAAGAGCCGTTGTTGAAAGCAAAGAATGTCCATGCCCGGCAGTTACCGGTCGGAATTGTCTGAAATTCCGTAAAATCCGTGCCGTTCCATTTATAAAGCTTTGAGTCGCCTTTGCCGTTGGCGGCAATCAGATAGGGCGTGCTGCTGACGGTAAATGCTTCCCATCCCCAAGCCCAGTCCGTGGAAAGGGATTGAAGGGTCTGAAAAATCGTCGTCTGGGAATATGCAGGCTGCGTCACCGACACGGCGAATATCAGCATCAGAGCCGACATCAGAATATTTATCTGATTTAAATATGAATTTGATTGTTTCATAGCAGATATCCTTTCGTTTTTTTGATATGTCTTAAAATATTTCCCTCTGTATTTATACCCTGAATTCCTTCATATATGACAGATTCAAAGATTTTACAATGTTCAGCAGATCAAAAAATTACCGGCTCCGAATCTTAACAATTGACACATTGCCGGCATTCTTTTAATATAGCTTTCAATTATCGTCAACCAGTCACCAGTTACAAACTGCCGGCAACAAGATATATGATCAGTATAGAGAATCTCACAAAAAGCTTCGGCGCGCAATCCCTTTTCGATGGTGTAAGCTTTAAACTGAACCATCGGGAGCGGCTCGGCGTGGTCGGGCGAAACG
>DYRK01000007.1:10790-27910 GCA_020718785.1 Desulfatirhabdium butyrativorans
GGTGTAAGCTTTAAACTGAACCATCGGGAGCGGCTCGGCGTGGTCGGGCGAAACGGACATGGAAAAACAACCCTGTTCCGCATCATCGCGGGGGAAGAAATTTCAGATTCGGGAAATATTCTTATCCCCAGAAACTACCGTATCTGTTATGTGAAACAGGAGCTTGATTTTAAAGAAAATACGATATTGAAAGAAGGAATGCGCGGACTTCCCGAACAGGAGCATGATCATCATTGGAAAGTGGAAAAAGTCCTTGCCGGACTCGGATTTTCCGGAGCAGACATGCAGCGTGATCCCGGTGAATTTTCAGGGGGATTTCAGGTGCGCCTCAATCTGGTCAAGGCTTTGGTATCAGAACCCGATCTCCTGATGCTGGATGAGCCGACCAATTACCTTGACATCACCTCTATCCGGTGGGTGGAACGCTTTCTGCAAAACTGGCCCCATGAACTGATGCTGATTACGCATGACCGGAGTTTCATGGACAAAGTGGTGACGCACACCATGGCGATTCATCGCGGGAAAGCCCGTAAAATTGCAGGGAATACCGGCAAACTCTATGAACAGATCGCGCTCGAAGAGGAAGTCTATGAAAAAACCCGCATGAATGATGAGCGTAAACAAAAAGAAATCGAGCTTTTTATAACGCGGTTTCGGGCAAAGGCAAGGCTTGCCGGGATGGTGCAGTCACGGGTCAAGACTCTGGAAAAAATGGAAAAACGGGACAAACTCGAACAGGTCAGAAACCTCGATTTCTTTTTCCGGACCAAGTCTTTTGCCGGAAAGCAGGTCATGAATGCGCGGAATATTTCTTTTTCATATCAGCCGGATGTTCCTCTTATCAGAAAATTCAATATGATGATCGGTCCCAAAGAGCGGATCTGCGTTATCGGAAAAAACGGCAAGGGCAAAACCACCCTTCTCAAAATTCTTGCCGGAGTGCTTGCTCCGGAATCCGGCGATGTTGTCTATCATCCTGCCGTGACTCAGGGCTTTTACGAGCAGACCAATGTGAAAAGTCTCGTTGACAGCCGTACTATCGAGGAGGAAATTTTATACTCGAATCCGGATGTTGACCGCCAGCACGCGCGCAACATCTGCGGCGCGATGATGTTTGCCGGAAACAACGCGTTAAAGAAAATCGCCGTGCTTTCAGGAGGAGAAAAAAGCCGCGTCATGCTGGCGAAACTGCTTGTTACGCCGGTGAATCTTCTCTTGCTGGATGAACCTACCAATCATTTGGACATGGAATCCTGCGATGCAATGCTTGCCGCGATTGACAATTTCGACGGGGTGGTGATCATGGTGACGCATAACGAAATGTTTCTTGATGCACTGGCTGAACGCTTAATCGTGTTTCAGAATGACGGTATCCGTGTATTTGACGGAACTTACAGCAATTTTCTGGAAAAAGGCGGATGGGAAGAGGAATCTGAAAATGAGCCGAAAGAGACAAAATCAGTTACTAAGAATTCAGTTACTAAGAATAATGAGGAGGAAAACGGTTCTGCAAAATTGAGCAAAAAAGAATTGAGACGCCGGCGGTCTGAAATCATCGCGGAGCGGTCCAAGGCTCTGAAACCCGCTGAACAGCGAATCGCCGATATTGAAAACAGAATTGACCGGCATGAAAAAAAACTCGACACGCTCAATGAAGCCATGCAGACCGCGTCTCAGGCACAGGACGGGGCAAAAATCAGAGAAATTTCCCAGTCAATTCATACCTGTCAGGCAGAAATTGACCGGCTTTTCGAAGAATTGGAATCGCTTACCGATTTGCTGACCGTGCAGAACACGGTATTTGAAAAACGGCTTGAGGAATTGGAAGAGATGGCTTCTGCCTGCCTGTGACGGCTATCCTGTCCACCGTTAATCATCCTTTTACAATTTGGATTATTTTTTCAACAACTTCCTGAACTTTTTTTGAATTCACTACGCCGGCACGATATAAAACGATACTTCCATCCGCTGTAAAAAGACGATTCGGTCGGATATTGCTTGGCTGACGGAGTCCTCCGCTCATAAAATCACTCTCGGCAAGGGGAACAGCGTATGTGTCGGTTACGTTTTTACTCGTGATCTGACACAGCAGTAAGTCATCACCGCTTAATGGTGCAATCACCAATGCCGGGCGTCTCTTTGCCGAACTCAAATCCGAAAAGGGAAACGGAGCAACAACAATATCTCCCTTTACAAATTTGCCCATGCCTCATCCTCTTCAGGTCTTTCCCAGTCACGTCCGAGGACACTTTCAGAGGCTGACATTGTCTGAAAAGCTTCCGAGAATTTTTTATTTTCAGCCAAACAGGAAACAAAGTCATAAACAACTGTAAGTTTTTCGGGCGGCAATTTTTGCAGGTATTCGGTAATATGAGAAATTGTCACTGGCTGCATAAGTCTCCTTTTTACGGCTGCGGCGCACGGGGATAACTCTTCTCTGTGATCTTCAACAATCCCTAAAGGATTGGCTATGGTATCAAGAAGATATAACCGCATTCCCGCCAATTCGCAATGTTCTTCCGTTATGTGAATCCATACTTTAATCTGATGCAGACTGTCGGATATGCTGAACTTCGTTTCGGTATTCCGCCTGCCGGGAAAGCCATATCCGATAAATGCTCGCCCATTCGCCGAAATCCAGCGCCCAGTTGTCATCTTCCGGTTCTTCACCTCCGATATATGCCGCATACAGAGTTTCGGAGCGGATGCCGTATTTGCGCTCAAAATTCAGGAGTTCCGTTTCCAGCGCATGAATATCAGTCAGAATATCATGTAAATCCATAGTCTTCCCTCTCATATTCGGAGAAGTATCTCAGCATTCTGAGACACATCGCTCCATCCGATCCGACTTACTTCTTTATTTCTGAAACTACCTGTAAAGCCCGGATTGCTTTTCAATCAGCCACTCTCCAATCGCCTTCTATAAAACACTTCTCAATATAAGATATCTGTTTCGGAAAATTATTATTGAACGTAACTGCCAAAAATGAAGCGGCTCTTGTCAACCCGACATACAGATATTTATCAATAAGCTCAGGCGGCATTCGGTCTAAATCCACAAAGAAAACGCTTTCAAATTCCAATCCTTTTATATACTTTACACTAAAAATTCTGACTTTCCCTTCGTTACTAAAAATTCTTCCTCCGGGACAGTCTTCTATTTCAAAAGCATGTTCCCCCAACGGCTCTTCAAGAATGTTATGAATTCGATTGATATCAGTATCTTCTGAAACGAATATGGCAATTGATGGTAATCTTCTATTGTTTAAATTATAAATTTCTATGATTCTTTCGACAATCCATTCCCCCAGTTTTTCATCATTTTCTGAATTGAATTTTAACGGATCCGGATCATTTTCATCATTCAAAAATGCGGAGTTAAAAGGCGGTGGGTGTCCGATATTCTCCTCATAAAGTATCTCTGCGATTTTAAGCAATTTAGGGCTTTGCCGATATACTTTATCTATATGATGTTCTTCGAAATTGTCAGAGATATACTTACATTCATCCCAGCCAGTCAAACCGAATGACGTTACCCTTTGCATCAGATCGCCGGAAAAAGAAACGGATTTATAATGAGGATGTGACAGATAAAACATACATCCAAGCTGAATCGTTGAAAAATCAGTTGCTTCATCCACAGTAATCAATGTCTTATATTTTTCCTTTATCTTCTCTAACACATCTATTCTTGAATCTTCCCATAACCAATGTTTATTAATTTCAAATATCTTATGTGCATTTTTCAACATTACAAAAATCAATAAATCAATCTCATGATCGGAAATTCTTTTATCTTTTATTTCCCTCTCAAAGTCTTTGTTCAACTGAGTGCTAATCTGTTTAAGCTGTCCCATACGAAATTGATTATAATACCCAGGGACGCCACCAATCAGATATTTAGTGATTTCTCCAATTCCAATTCCATTTATTTCATGCAACCCCTTAAACAATGTAAAAACACGATATTCAATATTTGGGATAGAACTCAAGCTTTCCTTTATTTGATGGAAATTTTTTATCAGACTCGATTTTAGATTAAAATCGGAGTGATCCATCAAATAACGTCTTGTTTCTATATTGAATTTTTCTATCAATATCAAGTCAGACTTATTAGTTTGAGGTGTCAGACTCTCGTAAAATGAATTAATTTTCGTGAGTTGCTCAATCAATTTAAAAACATAACTCTCTATATTCTCATCATGTCGGATTTCTGCCAAATTCCCATTTATTTGACTGATTTCTTCTATCATACTCCATTTTGTTTTTATCTGGTTACCCTCTATCATACTCAATTTTGCCTTTATTTGAACTACATCTTCTGCAAAATCTTTTGGAAAATTTTTTAGCAGCTTAGTCTGATCACAAAAGTTCTTAATTAAGTCTTGAATTTTCGATAGTTGTTCAACTACTGTCAAAATATGCTTTCCAATATCCGAAGAAGGTCTTTTTGCCTTTTCAAACAATTTTTGAACTTGGCTTTCCAACTGTTTAATTTTATCCAATTGGCTTTTCTGTTTAATTTTATTCTTCGTTTCTGCCTCTGTATCCTGCTTTTTTATCAAACTTGCTTCTGCCTTTTTTATTTGAAACAATCCTTGAACTTGGCTTTTCTGTTTATTTTTATTCTTCGTTTCTGCCTCTGTATCCTTCTTTTTTGTCAATTTTTTTTCTGTTTTTTCTATTGTCGAAATACATCTTTTTTCTATTTGACAGAGTTCTTCTCTCAGATTATTCGAAGTAAACCCCTTTCGAATTTCTGTGAGCTGCTTAATCAATTGTTCAATATTTTGATGTGGTAAAAATACCTCGTTCGGTTGAAATTTTTTTAATTCTTCTGATATGAAGCTATAAAATTTCTCCAATATGATTTTACAGAAATTTTTTGAGAATTCATAGAATTCCTTCCGTATGAAATTATAAATCTTTCTTAATTGATCGGAATATATTATTTTATAAGAAAAAATTGAGAAATTTTCAGCATAATCTATCAAATCTCTATTTATCTCGATATCTAACAACTTTTTTAGAGTTGTTGTATAATAGATTCCTGTCGTTTCATCAACTCTCAGCAAACTTAGTATGTCTCTGGCAATATGTCTTCGTTCATCCTCCCATGTTTTTACCATGTTATCAGGTGCAGGTATTGATTCTTTTGAAATGGATTCTTTTAGAAACATCTTTAACAAGTTTGTTGGCGTAAACATGATCCAATTTTCCCTATTAAAGAAATATGAAATTTGATCATCCTTTAGTAGATGTTTTTCTTCGGAAGCAATATAATTCGGATTAATTTTTTGGGCAATTCTTTTGATTATTGTCGTTGTTTTTCCAGTTCCCGGCGCACCGGTTATAATTATTTGAGATGAAAGAGGAAGACGAAATATCTCACCTTGTACATTATCAAGAACTGGCTGATTTCTCAACTCCATTTTATCTACAATTTGTCTGGACAAACCCTTTTTAACAATATTTTTAAATTCTTGTTCAAATTCTTTGATGGGTTGCTTCTTTTCTGACTTTTGTACTTCTTCAGTGTAATCGGCAAAATTTTCTTTATCAAAACCCTTTCTAAAATCTAAAAGTGATTTGACGGAGTAGGTACCACTTTGCAGAAAAAAACTATTATTTATACCATCCCATTCTATATTTTTCAAAGGCGTAAAAATATTTTTTTCTAAAACATAAACATTTCTTCTAAAATCATCATCAAATTCCACTTCCTCACCAATTTCTCCTTCGACAATTTTTCCCATAGGCGCAAGATAATTAACGAACATACTTGAAGGTGTAGTAGAATCATAGTTAATCGGAGTATATCCTTTACAAATAAAATAGATTTCTTCCTCTCCATCTACTTCTGCTTTTACATAAGCAATAAAAGGTTCATTTAAGAGTCTTGTTTGAGCCTTATACAATTCTAATTGTGATTTATCCACGCCTATAGAACTGTCTGGATACACTAAAACTCTACTTCCAGCAGTCATTGGTTGAACTTGGAATTTTTTACCAAAGTTATCTAATTCCGACAAAATAATATCAGCTATTTTTTTTATATTTTCTTGATGCGGCATATTTTTTTCAATTATAAATTAACCATTAAAGTTAGGTAGCTAACCTCTTATTATCAGCTAACTTTTCCCGACTTCCAATATACTATTTTTTATCCTTTGCCACATCGGATGAAAGATGTCAAGCGAAAAAATAAAGATCGCAAAACAACGGACGAGCTGCGCGCGATGTAATGATTCTTCACTGTTTCACACGGAGGCGCGTAAAGAAACAGACAAAATTTTTGCGGAACTCCGCGGTCAGACGGATTTTGTGTAAAAGATGGAACAGATCAGAAAAATATCTGAGGAAATCGCTTGACATCTGCCCTTTTCTTTCCTATTTTCCGTCAGTTAAAAAAAATATCATCGGAGGTTATTATGAGAATCGCTTTTCCCACAAATGAAGACCTTAATACGGCAAGCCGGGTGTACAATCATTTCGGAACTGCCCGTTTTTTCACTATTGTCGAAACTGAAAGCAATACAGTGGAAACGGTTGCCAATCAGGATATGAACCATCTGCACGGACAATGCAGTCCTCTGTCCGCGCTTGGGGGACACAAAATTGATGCTGTGGCTGTCGGCGGTATAGGCGGCGGCGCGCTTCAGAAACTTATAGCCGCGGGAATCAAAACTTACCGGGCAGCGGAAGGTACCGTTCAGGAAAATCTGGAACTGATCGCGTCGGGAATGCTTCCGGAATTCACATTGAGCCAGACCTGCGCCGGACATGGTGAAGACGGACACTGTGTCCATTAGAGATTAGCGGAGGAGTGAGGAAAATAAAAAATAAAATCCATTTAGGACTTACGCACTTGAACTTATTTTTCTGATTCATTAGCGTTTATCAGCGTCCATTAGCGGTTAAAAATCATCTGACTGCGTAACTCCTATCTCTTTCAGGATTTTATTTTTTCTTTTTCTCAGCTGCCGTTATTGACTTATACCGTATACAGTTATACTTACAAAAATTTATATGGGAGGAAAACTGTGCTGAAACTGCAATCCGATTTGAAAGACAAAACCGAAACGCTGGTAATTCCCGTATGCGAAGATAAAGACATACATGATGATCCGGCTCTTGTTTCTGTTATTGAAAAAGCAAAGACCGTCAGAAATTTCAAAGGAGAAAAAGATCAGGAGGTGATTTTTTACAATGAACCCAAGCTCAACGCTGAACGAGTAATCGTCATGGGACTCGGAAAGGCTGAAAAAGCAGATACCGAAGTCCTCAGAGCCTGTGCGGGCAACAGTGTGAAAAAATGTATCCGCAAAGAGCCTGCCGAGATAATCATTGCTCTGCCTTCTGAAAAAAAGTTCGGCAAGCCGATGGCAGATATGCTTGAGGCAATGATGGAAGGGGCATTTCTTGCCAATCACCTGTTTGATAAGTATAAAACCGAAAAAAAACAGACTCCCCTGAAACAGATTGCTTTTCTGGTTCCCTCTGATGCGAAGAAGAAATTCGCCAAATTGGGATCACGGATATCTGTGATCTGTGAAGGCACAATTCTGGCAAGGGAATGGGTCTGCATTCCTTCCGGCGAAAAAACTCCGGATCAGCTTGCCGGTCTCATTTCAGAACACGCGGGAAAAGAGAAATTAGACATCACGGTTTTTGATGAAAAGGAATTGAAAGAAAAAGGATGCGGCGCTATTTTAGCCGTAGGAGCAGGCAGCGACAGTCCTCCCCGCATGGTTGTGCTGGAATATAAAGCCAAAAATGCCAAAAAGACAATTGCGTTTGTGGGCAAAGGCATCACCTTTGACTCGGGCGGCATCAATATGAAACCCGGCGGATCTTCAAGGAATATGAAAAATGATATGGCCGGCGCCGCGGCTGTGGCAGCAGCACTGATTACGGTTGCCCGTCTGAAACCCAAAGTCAATGTCATCGGAATAGCTCCGCTGGTTGAAAATATGCCTTCGGGAAAATCATATCGTCCGGGCGACATTCTCAAAACCTTTGACGGAAAGACCGTGGAGGTCGGCAATACCGATGCCGAGGGGCGGCTGATACTAATTGATGCCCTGTCCTACGCTGTAAAAACCTACAAACCCGATGCAGTCATTGATCTTGCAACATTGACCGGAGCCTGTCTCACTGCGCTGGGAGATAAAATCGCAGGACTTTTCTCTCCTGACGACAGCCTTGCCGAGGCGATTATGGCTTCGGGTCAGAAAACATTCGAGCGATGCTGGCGTCTGCCGCTGCCCGAAGATTACAAAGAATCGCTCAAAAGCGAGATTGCCGATAAGAGCAATGTTGCGGACTTAAACGGCGGCGGAGCAGTCACTGCCGCGCTTTTCCTTTCGGAATTTGTAGGGGAAACCCGGTGGGCGCATCTTGACATTGCCGGACCTGCTTTCTTCAACAAAGGCAGTGCCTACTGCGGCGCAGGGGGAACAGGCTTCGGAGTCAGGCTGCTCTGCGATGTGCTGGAAAAATTATGAAAATAGATTTTTTGAATGTAAAGCGGGTTTCAAACCCGCTTTACTGAAGTGTGAAACGTGAAATCACGTTTCACACAGACAGGACTGTTGCAATGAAAAAGATGATTCTGATGGCAATGGCAATAGCTGCGATTATGCTTTCAGGCTGTTCGGGAAACAAAGCCGAAGAACTGTTTGACACGGCAAAGTTGGAAGAGCTTCAGAACAATCCCAAACATGCCGGACAGTTGTATCAGGAAATTATTGAAAAATACCCTGAAAGCGATTATGCTGAGAAAGCAAAACAGAGATTGTCTGAACTGGAAAAAAAATAATTCGGAAACAACGATGAAGAGACAGAAGATGTCAATGAAATACAATTTTGAGCAAAAGAATATTCCTGAAGAGGGTGGGTTTCACTCACCCGGAAAAGGCATGAAGGTGCTGGGGCTTTGCCTCGGCGCCTCTTCCATATCCGTTGTTCAGGTTGTGACGGAGAACGGCGAGGATGAAAAAACAGGGCTTAAAACACAGAGTAAGCCCAAAGTGACCGGATATTCGGTTCATCCCCATGAAGGAAATATCAGACAGACCCTGCTTTCGGCACTTGCAGGTCTTGATGTGAATTCTTTTGACAGAATCGCGGCCACGGGCCGGAGATTCCGCAGATTCGTGAATCTGTCATCTATTCCCGAACCCGAAGCCGTGGAATACGCGTACCGCTTTGTCAGACCTCCGGATGTCTCATGCCCGGCAGTAGTTTCAGCAGGGGGCGAGACATTCATGGTTTATGCCTTGGATAGTTCGGGCCGTATATCCAATGTTCTGACAGGCAACAAATGTGCATCGGGAACAGGCGAATTCTTCCTTCAGCAGTTGGGCAGAATGAATGTCTCTTTGGAAGAAGCGGCTCTGTGGGCCGCAACCGAAGAGCCGTACCGTGTATCAGGACGCTGTTCCGTATTCTGCAAGTCAGACTGCACACATGCGACCAACAAAGGAATTCCCAAATCCAAAGTCACTGCCGGACTTTGCAGGATGATGGCGAACAAAATCCTTGAACTGCTGAAAAAAGTGGATCGCCGCAATATTATGATCACCGGCGGAACCGCTCATAACCGGATGATGATCGCTTATCTGAGACAGGAAATTCCCGGTCTGATCGTTCCTGAAGAAGCACCGTATTTTGAGGCACTGGGAACCGCGCTCTGGTCACTGGAACATGAAACTGCTCCTTTGTCGCAGATATCGCCGGAACATCTGTTCAAATCCGAAATAGCTTCCTTCAATACGCTTCCGCGTCTTGAGGATTTTGAAAAAGCAGTGGAATTCAAAAGCATCGAGAGAGACAATATCCGTCAGGGAGATATTTGTATTCTGGGGCTGGATGTCGGCTCTACTACTACCAAAGCTGTTCTCATGCGGAAAGCCGACAATGCTTTGCTCGCGTCGGTCTATCTGCGGACAAACGGCGATCCCGTAGGTGCTTCGAGGGATTGCTACCGGGCGATTCTGCGTCAGGTGAATCCTGATCCGTCATTTTTTAAAATAACAGGACTGGGCGTATGCGGATCGGGGCGGCAGATTGCCGGGCTTCATGCGCTTACTGACGGCGTGATCAACGAGATCATTGCTCATGCAGCGGCCGCGGTACATTTTGATCCTCAGGTGGATACTATTTTCGAAATCGGGGGACAGGACGCCAAATATACCTACATAACCAACGGAGTCCCGTCGGATTACGCCATGAACGAAGCCTGTTCCGCGGGAACCGGCTCTTTTCTGGAAGAGTCCGCCAGCGAAACGCTGGGAGTGGCAATGAACGATATTGCGGATACAGCCGTGAAGGGAAAATATCCGCCCAACTTCAACGACCAGTGTGCGGCTTTTATCACTTCCGATATTAAAAACGCTATTCACGAAGGATTGGCTCATAATGACATAGTTGCCGGGCTTGTGTATTCGATTTGCATGAACTATGCCAACCGGGTCAAAGGCAACCGGCCCGTGGGCGTTAAGGTGTTCATGCAGGGCGGAGTCTGCTACAACCGGGCGGTTCCGCTGGCTATGGCATCGCTGACAGGCAAACCCATTATTGTTCCGCCGGAGCCGGGTCTGATGGGAGCTTACGGGGTCGCGCTCGAAGTCAAAAAACGGATTGACACCGGACTGATGGCGGAGAAGTACTACAGCCTGCAAACTCTGGCAGACCGTGAGGTGAAATACGGAAAAAGCTTCACCTGCAAGGGCGGAAAAGAGAAATGCGACCGGCAGTGCAGAATTTCCATGATCGGGGTGGAAGGGAAAAACTATCCTTTCGGCGGGGCATGCAACCGATACTACAATATGCGTTACGATATCAGCTATGATGTCTCCAAACTTGATCTGATACGCATCCGGCAATATCTGATATTTGAAAAATACGGCGTAAAGCCGGAAAACAGAAATCGGAAAAGCGTGGGGATCAACCGGAGTTTTTTAGTCAACACCTTCTATCCCCTGTATTCGAACTTTTTTGAGGAACTCGGATTTGACATTGTCATACCTGATGTCTCATCTCAGGAAGGCATTGACCGCCGGGGTTCTGCCTTCTGCTATCCTGCGGAACTGGCGCACGGCTTCTTTTACTCTCTGCTCAGGACACCGCCGGACTTTATTTTTCTGCCTCATTTCAAATCGGTTCCTGTCAAAAACGGATACTCGAGCGCGCAGGTCTGCCCTTTTGTTCAGGGCGAGACATTTTATCTGCAGACAACATTTCGCGAGGAACTGAACAGACTGAAGAAGGAGAAGGGAATACAGGTGCTTGCTCCCTTGCTGGATATGACAAAAGGGCTTGAAACTGCCCGCAATCCGCTCATTGAAACAGCGGCTGAAATGGGAGTAAACAGAAAAGAGGCTGAAGCGGCTTTTGAAAAAGCCTTGAATCGGCAGACCGAGTGTCTCGCGGAAATGAGAGAGATAGGAAAACAGTTTCTGGAAAAATTGGAAGCAGAGCCGGATAAATCTGCCGCCGTGATATTTGCCAGGCCCTATAACGGCTTTGTGGGAGAAGCCCATGCGGGCATTCCGCACAAGCTTGCCTCACGGGGGGTTCCGGTAATTCCTTTTGATTTTCTTCCGCTGGATGATGAAAAGATGAAACGGCACATGTACTGGGGAATGGGGCAGATACTGACCAAGGCGGCAAGAATCGTGGAAAGACATCCCCAGCTTTTCGGAACCTATATCACCAATTTCTCATGCGGACCCGATTCTTTTCTTATCGGCTATTTCCGGGATATTATGGGGCGTAAACCCTCTCTGACCCTTGAATTGGACAGCCATACCGCGGACGCGGGTCTCGAAACGCGGATAGAGGCATTTCTCGATATTGTGAAAGCCTATCGTCAGATTGTGTCTGAGAAACAGATTGTCCCGAAAAAACGGTCGTTTATACCTGCCCGTACCTTTACGGAAAAGGGAATTCCCAAAGTCGTGACGTCTCAGGGTGAAGTCATGCCTTTTACTGATCCCAGGGTGACGTTCCTGATTCCGTCCATGGGCAAAAAAACTTCGGAAGCAGTGGCTGCCGCTTTCCGCTCACAGGGTCTGAGGGCCAAAGCTTCTCCGACCGCAAGCGAGGCATTGCTGAAACTGGGGCGGGCAAATACCTCCTGCAAGGAATGTCTTCCGCTGATTCTCACAACAGGATCACTTCTCGGTTATCTCGGCAACGGCAGGCGGTCAGATGAAGTGGTGGTTTATTTCATGGCTACCGCGTCCGGTCCCTGCCGCTTCGGTCAGTACTATATCTTCATGGAAGATATGATTAAAAAGCAGGAGATAAAAAATGTGGCAATGTTCTCCCTGACATCCGAAAATTCATATTCCGGGCTGGGAAATAATTTTCATCAGCGCGCATGGTGGGCATTTGTGATAGCCGATGTTATGGAAGACATACGGTCCATGATATTGGCAGATGCCGAGGACACCGGATCAGCCATAAAGATATTCGATGAAGAATGGAGCCGGATTATCTTCGAACTGGAATACGGGGATTTCTCAGGATTGGAGCAGCAGGTCACAGCCACAGCGGAACGCTTCAGCGCTATTCCCATGAAACGCCCGCCCGAAGAAGTTCCGACCGTGTTTCTTGCCGGAGAAATTTTTGTCAGGCGGGATGCCCTGTCCCGCCAATATATCACGGAACAGCTTGCAGAAAAAGGCTTTGCCACGGTCTGCTCCCCTGTTGCCGAATGGATACACTATTCCGATTATCTGCTGGAAAAAGGGCTTGTGGATTACACAATGAAAGGGCTGGAAAAGCTGGGTTTCATTCTGAAGAAAAAAATTATGAGCCGTTCCGAAAAACGTCTGAAAACCGCGTTGTCCCGTTCAAATCTGGTTCATGCAGAACCGCTGGATATCAAAGGCATCATTGACAAAGGCAGCCGTTATATCTCTCCCAATCTTGCCGGGGAAGCCATTCTCACGGTGGGAAGTTCCCTGAGCGAAGTGGCATCCGGTACCTGCGGTGCGATTGCCATCGGTCCATTCGGATGTATGCCCAACCGCATGGCAGAAGCGGTTTTGAACGAAGTCATGAATCGGGAAGATAAGCTGGCAGCCGATCCGGAAAATCAGAAGCTCAGGGCGGTACTCACGGATATCGAAGACCTGCCTTTTCTGGCTATTGAAAGCGACGGATCGCCGTTCCCTCAGGTTATCAACGCAAAGCTCGAAACTTTCTGCCTTAGAGCGGAACGTCTTCACCGGCGGATGATGGAAGTGAGAAATGAGAAGTGAGAAATCAGAAAGGAAGTAACTTATGGCAAAATGTCATTCATGTGATTCAAGAAAAGGCAAAAGGAACTGTCCCGCGCTGGGGGGGCTTGTGTGCAGCCAGTGCTGCGGAACCAAAAGAGAAAAAGAAATCGCCTGTCCTGATGACTGTTTTTATCTCGGGACATCGAAGAAATATTTTGCGGAACGGCAGGAATCCGAGAAGATATCCAACTTCGAGCGGGAACTGAAATCGGTGCAGGGCGATGAGGACAGTTATCTGGATATACTTCAGAACATCGAGTCCGGCATTCATACTCTCTATAAAGAGAAAGGAGATATTACAGACAGGGATGTGGAAACCGCGCTTGAATATTTCATCGAAATGGGAAAAGCCCGGTTTGATCTGCCCTCAAAATTTCTCACAGAACTGCCGCAGAATGTTCAGGCAATTGCAGATAGCGTGGAAAGTATTCTCAGCCTCAGAGAATCGCTTTCCGGAAAACAGGAAGATGTGATGACCAAGCTCAAGTGCATCTGGCGGATTCTGGATTCTGTCAAGACCCATTTTGACCCGAAAGACCCTTGCAGCTATCTGGAATTTGCGGGGCAGTTCCTGAAGTGAATGAAAAGCATAACCATCCGATCCGGCGGACTCGTAAGCTCGCCGCTGATTTTGATGCTGGACGGACAGAGCGGTCCGACCGGAAAAACGGAGCGGATATCCCCTGCCGGGGATACCGCTCATCTTCATGTCAGCCTCCTTACCGACTCGGGCAAATACTGTAAGGAAATACTGATGATCTCCTTATCGGATACGCCTTTATTTATAGGTCTTGATAATCTCTTCCAAAGAAGCTGCCTTGCTCCCCTGACCGATTGCCGCAAATTTCCATTCCTCATTATGACGATAGATTTCAGCGACAATCAGAGAAGTCTGTCCCGCATAATCTTCTGTGAGACTGAAACGCGCCATTTCATTATTGTCCGCCATATTCACAATCCGTATGAACGCGTTTTTTATCATTCCGAAATGCTGGTTACGCTTCACGCAGTTGTAAATATTTGCAGCAAAGACAAGCTTTCGGATATTCTGAGGAACAAGGGGGAGATTCACAACAATCTGCTCGTCATCTCCCTCGCCTTTGCCGGTAAGGTTGTCGCCTTTGTGAACCACGCTGCCGCATTTGCTGGACAAATTTCCGAAATAAACGACATTCTTTATTCCTTCCAATTTATTTTCCGCGTTCAGCATCAATACGGAAGTGTCACAGTCTACCTGCGCGGAGCCTTCTTTGACCGGGTCCCATCCCAGTCCAGTCATCATTTTCGATAATCCCGCGCCTTCTTTGGATAAGCTTATCCGCTGTCCTTTTTGCAGGCTGATACCCATAGTATTTCTCCTGTTTTATTCCGGAGTGCCAAAATGCCGATTTTATAAGATGGGTTTGGCTTTGTGGCTTTGTGCTAAAATTTCATTTTAGCACTCCGGAATGTCCTGTGTTGTTTGTCTCAGTCAACATTCAGTCCGAAATTACGGCAAAGCGGAGCCAGTCCGCCCCCGAAACCGCTGCCCACTGCATTGAATTTCCACTCGCCGGAATGACGGTACAGTTCGCCTACGACAATCGCTGTCTCAACGCTGAAATCCTCGCCCAGATCATAGCGGATCAGTTCCTGATTGGATTCTTCGTTGGCAATCCTGATAAACGCATTTGAGACCTGTCCGAAATTCTGGCTTCTCGAGGCTGCATCATGAATAGTCACAGCAAAGGCGATTTTATGAACCTGCGGCGGAACTTTATCTAAGGAAACTTTGACCTGTTCGTCATCGCCTGTGCCTTCTCCCGTGAGATTGTCTCCCAGATGGGTCACGGAATCCGAGGCGTGTTTTTTATTGTTGTAAAAAATAAAGTCGCCTTCGCCCGTAACCTTGCCGTTTTCTCCGAGCATGAAAACGCTCGAATCCAAATCAAAAGGATGAGTTCCGTCATATTTGTTCGTATCCCATCCCAATCCGACCAGCACTTTTTTCAATCCCGGATTGGTTTTGGTCAGATCCACTTTCTGTCCTTTTTTTAAGCTCACTGCCATAAAAAAATCTCCTTTCATTAAGGTAAGAGGTCAGGGGTGAGAGGTCAGAGGTCTCACCTCTTACCCCTGACCCCTTACCTCTCACCCATTTTCAATTTCAATCCCGTAATTTTCACACAAAGCGGCGAGTCCGCCCTTGAATCCTCTTCCTATGGCGGCGATACGCCATTCGTCTTTGTAGCGATAGATTTCCGCCAGAACAATCGCGGTTTCCTCAGACAGATTTTCGGCAAAGGAATACGATAAGACCTGCTTTCCGGCTGCCGCGTCAATTATACCCAGAGACGCGGCGCGAAACTGTCCGAAAGTTCTCTCGTCAATCGTAGCGGTGATTGCCAGGGTCTGAATATGAGACGGCACAAGTTTCAGATTCATCTGCACGGTTGCATCATAGTGCTGCTTTATGCCCGAGCCGTGATCGCTGCCTATCAGAACACTTCCGCAGGAGCTTGCCGGATGATTGTAAAAAATAAAATTATCCTCCGCGGTTTTATTTGCCGAATCTGTCATAAACACGGAGATATCATGCCCGGAGCGGAGATTGCCTGCACCCCATTTCAGCGCGGTCACGATTCTTGAGATATCCGAAACTTTCTGATTCAGGCTTATTTTCTGTCCGGTTTTCATTGGAACCGGACCGCCCGTATCGGCAAGCGGCGCGGAAGCTTCGGGAATCCGGTTCCGCGGGATTTCCCGGACAGGCTGATTCACTGAAAGATGCGATCCCAGCACAATATTTCCGGTATGGATTATTTTTTCTCCGGTATCCACGTTCAGCCTTCCGTACTGACTCGGCTGAGGAATACGTTTTCCGATATCTGTCATCAGATTCATGAGGCTGTTTTCCTTGACTGAAATATTCTTTCCACCGTAAAACGGTTTTGCAAACCGTTTCTCCGCAACAGCAGATCGAAAATGCCTCCCTGCCGCTCCCGGCGGATTGACGGTCATTTTTATCCTTCGGCGCCGGAAATGCCTGGGATTTGTCAATCCCAGGCGGGCATTTCGGGAAAACTTCGATCTGCTGACATTCAGATTTAATCAATGCCGACCCTTATTCCCGAAGGCCTTTCAGCAGGCTGGACAATCACAATGTCCCCGGGCGTATTGAACTCGAAATAATACGATTCGCCGGAGGACTGGCCGATAAAAGTTTTCCAGCTTACATCGCTTCTGACAGCCGGATCGCGGCCTGTCCAGCAGACTATGGCATCCGGATCCGCCGCGCATGGAGTTTCCAGAATAATAGGATTGCCGTCTGTTGTGATAACGACCTGCGGGCTTTTTCCCACAGCGGTAAGCTCCGAGGTGAACAAGCCTTTCTGGGATGCGATTCCTACGGCTATAAAGCGGACACTGTACTTGCAATCGTCGGTAAATGCAAGCAGATTTTCGCTTTCGACCGCGATGCTCTGACCCGGCTGCAAGGTGATGATGCTGACGTGCCTTGCCTGATGCGCCATGTAATAGAGTCCGTTTCCCGATACTTTCATCAGCGGCATATTTTCTCCGGTAAACTTTCTTGCAGCCAGACCCATCATTGCGCTGAGAACGCCCTGCTGCTCATTGGGACCCAGCAGGAGTTTTTCTGCTTTGAAGTTTCCCTGATATGCCACCATTGCGCCTAATCTGGAAAAAAAATGCCCTGACCCTTTTGCCACGCATGATACTTCCTGATGGACTTTGAACTCAAACATATAAGCATTCTCCCCTGTAATTCGTTCTCATTACCGTACACTTTTTATAATCAATCTGATTTATTAATATTTTTGATTA
>DYRK01000952.1 GCA_020718785.1 Desulfatirhabdium butyrativorans
TATTTCCGTCCCGGATAAAGATATTCCAATTTTGCCTGAATCTCCGGTGGAATTGCAGCAAAAGCATATCCTGTAATCTCCATGATTTTAAATTTACTCATCTCCGTAAAACCGATATAATCTTCGACAAAAAAACGATTTATATGCGGCGAGTTACAGACATAATATACGATTCTTGCGGCTGAATCAGCATCCGTTTGACCCAGAAGATGTCGGTACAATTCAGGTGGTTTCATAAGCAGATGTCCCCACGGCGGAATCGGAGATTTTCCGAAGTTCATCTCTCTACCAGATTTATCAACAATTGTCGGTAAATGATGTCCGTCATGGGCAGACCAGATCGGAGACCACATTGAAAACAATTGCCCCCCCCCTCGTAATGCCTGAAACATTTTATCCAATGCCAACGGAAACAATCCGATATGTTCAAATGCTGCAATAGAAAAAATGACGTCAAATTGTTCATAAAGTGCAATCGGCAGTTCTTCTATTCCTCCAGAAAGCACTTCATACCGATTGAGTGTACTGAAATCGGCAACATCAGTAAGTCTGGTTATCGGTATCTCTTTCGGCGGAGTACCATCCTGTTTTCCTTTATCTTTCGGTAACTCATCCCAATAATCAATTTTTTCAACAGCGATCCATTGTACAACTCCGAGTTCGTTAAAGACAAATTCTTTCGGAAGACTTCCTCCGACTTCCAAAACCCGTTTTCCGCGTAACCCGACCTTATGCTGCGCTGTATCGGCAAATGAAATATGATAATTTGCCAATCCGTAACGCTGTTGCAATTCATTGATGCGTTCCATCATATTTTGTACCGTTGCCGCCTCCCCAATTTGCCCTTTGACATTTTCTGAAAAAATATCTATACCAAATTTAATCTATTCTGTCAAACTATTTTTCACGCTTTTCTGGGATTACTTCGGGTTCGTGGAGGAAGGCGGTGAAAGTGTTGGGCAGAAATCATTTTTTCATTCCATTATTTCATCTGTCTTCAGATAAAACGCCCTGTCTGTTCTGAACGTTGATCTGACAATCAATGGATTGTAGGTTCGGTCAGGCTCTGTTTTTCTGCCAGTTCGTTCAGCTTTTGGCGCAGAGGCGCGGTCATGTATTTCATCTGTTCTTCTGACAGAACACCCTGCCTGAAAAGGCTTTCGAGAATCGCTATCTGTCCTTTCAGTTCGCCTTTCAGTTCGCCTTCAATAATTCCTTTGGCTTTTCCTTCTGCTTTTCCCAGAAGAATCCCCTGATTCAGAATATGCTCACTGATAGTTGTTTCGACAAGTTCCATACCGACCTCCTTTTTAATCTTCTCAAGAGTCTGCTCAGGTACTTTTTTATAAAAATCAACCCACTGAGTTATCAGTAACAACTGATCGGCGGTCAGATGAGCTTTCATCCGGGCTGCGGCGTGATAAATCTCATAAATCAGCTTTTCAGGGTCGGTTCCCTCATCATCCGCCTTCAGAGAAAGCAGTTTGCAGAGCATATAAGCTTTTAATGGATTGTAGGTTCAGTCCGGCTTTGTTTTTCAATCAGTTCGTTCAGCTTTTGGCGCAGAGGCGCGGTCATGTATTTCATCTGTTCTTCTGACAGAACACCCTGCCTGAAAAGGCTTTCGAGAATCGCTATCTGTCCTTTCAGTTCGCCTTTCAGTTCGCCTTTCAGTTCGCCTTTCAGTTCGCCTTCAATAATTCCTTCTGCTTTTCCCAGAAGAATCCCCTGATTCAGAATATGTTCGCTGATAGTTGTTTCGA